>JBOFGJ010000646.1:0-6894 GCA_051649065.1 Flavobacterium sp.
AAAAATAGAATACAACACGCTATTATATCCCAAAAAAAAGATACTGCTAAAGGCAATATCTTTTCTATTTTATCTCACGATGATGTATTACTGTTTACTGATTCTGTCCTATTATAGGGTTAGTTAAAAACACCATTAATAAAGAATATATTACTATAATAATTACCATTAATATCTTTATTATAATAAACCTCATCTACCTTTTTATCGTTAAAGACCTTCTCTACAGCTGTCTTTATATTTTTATACATTGGATTACTTTTATCAAAATCAGTAGGAAATTCTTGATATACTTTCCACGTTTTCGTCTCATAATCAGCCACTAGATTCGTCAATTTATACTTGGGTAACATACCTTTTTTACGAGTTGCCTTACGGGATGCATCCACTACGTCTATTCTTAATTTTAATACTTCGTCTTCAGAAATAGGATCTATAGTATATCTAAGGCATCCTTTTTCATTCAGTATCTTGCCTTCTTTATCAATACACTTTACTGATTTCTCTTTTCCCTTGTATGAGATCTCTTCCACTAAACCATCTAATAAGAACTCCTTACTCTGCATCTTAGTTCTCCACGCTCCTTTTAGAGCATAAGTAGAGACATACTCTTTACGAAGTATTAAGTCATCCGAGTTAGTATTTCTAATATAATTAGAACTGCTATAAGTATAATACTTATCAGAGTCTGTCTGTCCTTTATAGATTATCTTATTTGTCCACTCGTCTGTAGCCTTTATTTCAAAATTACCTGCAAAGTACCTAGTGAAAGTTGTATCTCTATTCTGAGTTACAATATCTTTTACCTGGTCTAATCCCATATATCTATCTCTACTAATATCTCTCGGATGTGGTTCTCTAGTCTTCTTTTGTGCATAAGATAAATTAGTTCCTGTCAGAATTAGAACTCCTAATAGTAGTTGTTTTAAATTAATCATTAGTTGTATTATTTGTAATTATGTTTCTACCAAATATACTTCATAAAATTAGGTACTCCAAGACACAAATAGACATAACCATCATATTATTAGATTATTATAAGTAATTATAACAAAACATAGAGTAGCTACTATGAACTATATCAAAGTAAAAAAGCTCAAATACGAGAATGCATTTGAGCTTTTTGGTTACCTTTTTAAAATCCAAAGTTAATAGGAAGATTTAAGAAATGGTTGTAAAAGTTGCCATTGATATCCTTGTTGAAATGGAAGTCTTGAATCTTCTCATTGTTTAACACTACCATTATCGCAGTGACTAGTTCTGTGTACATCTTACTATCTACATCATAGCTTTTAGGAAAATCTAGTGATAAAAACCATGTTTTAGACTTATAGTCTGACTCTATATTTACTAAAATGTATTTTGGCACTAACCCTTTATTCTTCTTAACCGTTTTAAGTATCTGATTCTGTAGATTAGTTGTTAACTTGGTTAATTTCTCTTTAGGGTATTTATCAGTTGTATATAGCAGACAACCTTTTTCATTAAGCACTTTACCTTCCTTATCGAAGCATTTCACTGTTCTATCATCACCGTTATAAGTGATTTGTTCTACTAAACCGTCTACTAAAAACTGCTTAGTTACTGTGATTGCATTTTTAGCATTCTTACCTGTATAAGTTCTAGTGCGTTCCATATCTAGTGTCAATCCATCAGTAGCCAAATCTCTTCTGTATCTACTAGAATTTAGTTGATACTTATTATCTTCTAATGCTCTACCTGTATAGTCTATCTTTTCACGCCATGTACGAGTTGTATCTATTTCAAATCCTCCACTATAGTATCTTGTGAAGGTGGTATCAGTGCGTTGTTCTACTAGTTCCTTCGCTATATCTGTACCTAAATATTTAGCTCTACTTAATTTGGCTGCTTTACCTGCTGCGCTGTTCTGACTATAACTTGTCATCCCAAGTAAGCACAGAGATATGCTCAGTACTACTTTATTAAATTTAATCATTGGTTGTGTTCTTATTACGTTTATAAGTATAGTCAAATATACTTCGTATAAATCAAGAAAAAAAGTCATAACCTGACACTACTGTTATTTTATTGATAAAAAACTAGTACAAAAAAAATGGGGATAGACACTAACCTGTCTATCCCCCTACCAAAAACTAAAAAATGTAAGATGCTTACAAAATTTACTTGTATAAAACCTAATCTAATATAGATATCGGTTTGAAATTATCATCTAATGCTACGAGGGTGAATACACCTGTCACTACCTTTATACGCTCCTCTTCCTTCATCTTCTCTCTATAGACATTAACACGGATGCGAATACTCGTATTACCGATAAACTCAACCTCTCCTACCATCTCGACTAATGAGCCTGCAGGTATGGGTAGCTTAAAGTCTATCTTATCACTGCTAACAATAACGAAGCTCTTACGACAGAAACGCGTTGCGGTCATAAAAGCAGTCTCCGTCATCATCATGATTACTCGACCTCCGAACATGGTGTTATGGTGATTAGTGGTATCTGGAAAAACCACTTTAAACACGCTAGTCACTGCTTTTAATTTGCGCTCTTCTATATCTGCTTCTAATAACATCATTATGCTTGTTAGTCCTACAGTATTATAACAATAATATAGACCCGATAATGACTTATCTGTGTGCTATTCGATAAAATAGTTTGGAATAAAATGAAAAGATACAATGTGCTAATCCAAAGGTATATCTACTATATCCTTCTAGATGATAAGAATAACACATTCCAACTTGACATAAAGCTCTAAACCGCGAAAGCATAGTCTATAAAACAGAATAAGGCAGGTCTCCTGACTTGTAACAGCTTTTATCGTCCTTCCCATTATCTTAAATCATAACAGTGGATCACTAGGATAAAAACTAGCATGTTACTTACAGTTGCGCGACAGTTCGTGATTCTCACACGATTCCCTTTTCATATACAACTAAGTATAACCTATTCTCTGGAATTAAATACTGTATTATTACTCTAATACAGAAGCGAAGATAGTAATTCTTTTGATACAAACAAGACTTTTCTAACAAACAAAGCTACGATAACATCACGTTATGCGTAGCTTTCAATCTTAGTAGGTCTGATATTACCTTATTAACTTAGTTTCCTTTTGGCCCAATTAAGCACATCGATATACAGGATACTACGGATATAAAACTTATTGTTATACAGCAGTTCCATTTTCTCGACAAACCCCTTTAAGACAACAACTTGCTCTTTAGACGATGCCCCTAAAAGTCCTTCAAATAACTTCATAAAAGTATCGTGTATCTCAGTCTTGTTCTTCATCTTTTTCATCAAGTTTCTATTCGCTTTGATAAAATCTTCATAGTGTTGGTCTTGTCCTGATTCGAATTGTGCCATTAATGATAAAATACGAGTGTGAAATAGCAAATCTTCCTGTACCATATAATCAGTATTTGCTAAAATACGGGCTGTATAGGCTAAGGAATCTTCGTATTTCTTATATCCAAAATACAATGACGCCACTTTAAAATAGAGAATATGAAAATGGTGTTCATCTATCATATTACTATATTCATTAATCCCTCGTTGTAATTGTTTTACGAAGATTGTACTTCCATTGTATGTCTGTTGTATAAATTCGATGTTCAGTTTGTTGCTAAACTGTAATAAAAATGCCTGCGAATTAATATTCTCTGATTGTGGGAAACTCTCGCTAGTCAGTTGTTCTTCTAGTCTATTATTCCAATAAATATATTTGTCAACTGACTTAAATAATAGCAATATTTTAAATAAATAAGAATTCCCCTTGAGGTACCATATTGGGTGACTTAATATCATCTTTGGGTGATCATAAAATAACGCTACCCATAACTTAGCATATTTATAAGCATTGCGATAATCTTGTATCAAGAAACACAACCATACATGTGCTTTAAAATACCACAACTTCTCTCTAAAATTAAGTAACTCAATGTTGATATCTAATAACTGATCACTAAATCTTGTGATTAGCTCTTGTTTTTCGTCCTCACTTTTCGCATATCCAGAAGTAAGCATCTCATTGTAAAACTTTAGCGATAAGTTAGATAACTTCGTCGCATAATAATTCTGAATAATAAGATCATTAGATTGGGCAATCAGTTCATCCGCACGCCCAGTAATACTACGCGTGATATATTGAGATTCGATAACCTTCTCTAACTCTATAATTTCTAAAGCAAGGCTCTTCTCCTCTACGTCTAATGCGATTTGTTTTGCCTTATCTAATATTTTTAATCCCTGTTTATGTAGTCCTTTTTGATATAGAATAGTAGCGAAGTCAAGCTGTTCACGTATTTGTATTCTAACATTTTTTCTACTGGGATTCATACGTAGGCTTACTAAGATAGCCTTGTAGAGATTGGCTTTTAGATTAGATAATTGTTGTTTGCTGGTGATTTTTTGTTTGAGAATATACTGCTCGTCATACTCCTCCATTTTATCCATAGCATTAAATAACGAGATGAATTTAGCATCCGCATTGTTCTGCAATCTGTTTACATATAATGTGAATTGACGTTTCTCTGACCTTGTCAGTGATTTTATCAATACAAATAACCAGTCTTTCCCCCAATTTGACATTGTAACAAAAAATACTTTAAATAATTAAAAAACAATAACTTATAATCCAAAAACCACATTTTAACATTGTAGTTTTTAACTTTTCTTTAAAGATAGTGAAAAGCTTTTATACACTTTTGTTCAAAGTTATTTAAAACACTAAAAATATGAAAACTGAAAAAATTGAAATTTTTGACACCACATTAAGAGATGGAGAACAAGTACCTGGTTGTAAGTTAGATAAAAAACAAAAACTAGAGATTGCTTACCAACTCGATGAGCTAGGTGTCGATGTTATCGAGGCAGGCTTTCCTATTTCTAGTCCAGGTGACTTTGAAGCTGTACAAGCCATCAGTAAGATAGTAAAGAATGCTAAGATATGTGCCCTAACACGTGCCAATACTAAAGATATAGATTCAGCTGCTAGAGCATTAGAATACGCTCATAAACCTAGAATACATACAGGTATAGGTACTTCTGATTCGCATATTAAATACAAGTTTAACTCTACACAAGAAGAAATAATAGGTAGAGCTAGTGAAGCTGTAGCCTATGCTAAAAGATATGTAGATGATATAGAATTTTATGCAGAGGATGCCGGAAGAACAGATAATGCGTATCTAGCTAAAGTGTGTGAAGCAGTAATACAAGCAGGAGCTACTGTTATCAATATCCCTGACACAACAGGGTACTGTTTACCTACTGACTATGGTAATAAGATTAAATATCTAAAAGAGCACGTCAAGGGAATAGAGAATGTAATCTTATCATGTCACTGTCACAATGATCTAGGAATGGCAACAGCCAACTCTATAGCAGGTATTATGAATGGAGCTAGACAAATAGAGTGTACAATCAATGGTATCGGCGAGCGAGCAGGTAATACAGCACTAGAAGAAGTAGTAATGATCTTAAAACAACATCAACGTTTAGGATTTCACACAGATGTCAATAGCACCATGTTAAATAGATTAAGTCAATTGACCTCTAACACGATGGGGATGGTCGTACAGCCAAATAAAGCTATTGTAGGGGCAAATGCATTTGCTCACAGTTCAGGTATACATCAGGATGGAGTGATTAAACGCCGTGATACGTATGAAATTATTGACCCTAAAGAAGTCGGTGTTGATGCTTCATCTATCATTCTTACAGCGCGAAGTGGTAGATCTGCATTAGCTTATAGATTTAAAAACATTGGATTTGATGTGACTAAAATAGAATTAGACACACTATATGAATACTTCTTAGGAGTAGCTGATACTAAAAAAGAAGTAACTGAGGTAGACTTACATGCCATTATGAATATGTATACTCAAAACCAAATGATTAAACACATTTAAACCAACCTCTAATGACTCATAAACCAAAAACATTATTTGACAAAGTATGGGACGCTCACGTAGTAGAAAGTATAGAGAATGGCCCAGATATATTATATATAGACAAACATCTAATTCATGAAGTAACAAGTCCACAGGCATTTGATGAACTTAAGAAAAGAGGTATCTCTGTTTTTAGGCCAAATCAAATAGTAGCTACTGTAGATCACAATGTACCAACTCTAAATCAAGAACAACCTATAAAAGATCCGCTATCAAAACAACAGGTAGAGCAATTAGCGATCAACTGTAAGGAAAACAACATTACCTACTATGATCTAGGGCATGAGTACCAAGGAATAGTACATATTATAGCACCTGAACTAGGTATTACTCAACCGGGGATGAGTATGGTCTGTGGAGATAGCCATACATCTACACATGGTGCCTTTGGTACAATTGCTTTTGGAATTGGAACGAGTCAAGTAGCCCAAGTATTCGCTAGTCAATGTACCTTAATGAATAAGCCTAAAACAATGCGCATCACTGTAGAGGGCAAACTCAATAGCCATGTGCAACCTAAAGATGTGATCTTATATATCATCTCTAAAATAGGAACTGATGCAGGTACAGGATATTTCTGTGAGTATGCAGGTAATGTATTTGAACAGATGTCTATGGAAGGTAGAATGACTGTCTGTAATATGAGTATAGAGATGGGGGCTCGTGGAGGAATGATTGCTCCTGACCAAACTACATTTGATTATGTAAAAGGAAAGCCTTTCGCTCCTAAAGGAGAACAATGGGATAAAAAAGTAGCATATTGGCAGACTTTACCTACAGATAAAGAAGCGAAATTCGACTGTGAATATCACTTTAAAGCTGAAGATATTAAACCAATGATCACGTATGGGACTAATCCTAGTATGGGAATAAATATCGATACATTTATTCCTCTAAACAGAAATGAGTCTGAAGAAAAGGCGCTTAGTTATATGGGATTATTACCTGGTCAGG
>JBOFGJ010000647.1:0-1695 GCA_051649065.1 Flavobacterium sp.
AAAAGTAATAATTAAAAGTACGTTTAATCGTAAAAAGGGTGTGTAACAGCACCCTTTTTTAATATATAGATATGACAACAGAAGAACACGCACACAAGATACAAAACGATGGTTATTTTGAAGTAGGTGGTAAAAAAATACGTATTCCATCGAAATACTATCAAAGTAAGATCGCAGAGATTGCAAATAAAATGGAGTTTGACGAAAGTAAGTTAACAGATAATCAAGAAGGGATGCAATATGCTTTAATGATTAATAGTAAATACGCATGGGAAATGACACAAATAGTAGGGTGTATTTTGTACGGTAGAAATAAGCTATATAATATGTTTACAAGACCATTATCATACTTATATCGCAGGTTTAAAACTAAACAACTATTTCACGAGTTATCAAATGAATACATAGCATTAGTGTTTGTTAATTATATACATGCTATTGGTATAGGAAATTTTTTGACCGCTATGAGATATATACAGCTGATGACAGCACAAAAGGAGAGTCAAGTAGCGAAATAGTAAACGGTAATTCTCCTTTTGGTAAAATGGCTGTTTTTATGGAGAAGTTTGGTTGGTCCTATAATGATTATATGCACGGAACAAATTTCGTATGTATTGATATGATGTTATTAGATTTACCGCGTACTTTAACAGAAGAAGAAAGTAAAAACAGAAAAAAGAAAGTAGTTAAGGCAAATAATGCTGACGAACTACAAAAAGAACTATTTAATTTATTTGGATAAATGACAAACGATAACAACGGAAGATTAAGTTTTGAAGCTACCATTGATGATAAGGACTTTAAGAAGAAAGTAAATAACATGGGTGATGAAGTAGTTGGACTAGGTAAAAGAGTTGGTGCTAATTCAGTTCTTTTAGATAAATCTATTGCTCAACTTACATCACACTTAGGAGAGTTAAAAGATAAGTTAGCTAATACACGAGGTGTAGCAGGTATTAGGCAAATAAATATAGAGATTGAAAAAACACAAAAGGAAATAACACGCCTTAGTAATATTGGTAAAAAAGGTTTTGACGATTTAGGAAATGCTTTGCCTAAAGTTTCAAATGAAGCTAAGAAAGCAGGAGAAGAATTTGATAAGTTAGGTAAAAAAATAAAAGACCAACCACAAGATGTTGGAATGTTAACTAAAGCATTTGGAGGGTTAGGGAGTATGTTTAAGTCAATAGCTGCTTCTTTTGGTTTATTTGCAGGTATTCAAGGAGTTGTATCTACAATAAGAGGTGCTGTAAGTGATGTTGTAGCATTTGATAAGTCTATGACTAATCTTAGTGCTATTGCAGGTGTTAGTAGAAGTAGCTTAAAAGGTTTAGAAAGTGATATACGTAAAGTAGCAAGTGAAAGTATAAATACTGCTACAGCTGTAGCTGATATGTCTATGGAACTTATTAAATTAGGTACTACACCTGATGGAGTGCGTCAACTTTTAAAACCTGTTAACGATCTTTCTATTGCCTTTCAATCAAGCGCGGATGCTACAGCAGTACTTTTAAAAGGTACATTAAACGCATTTCAAGCTAGTGAAAGTGAAGCACAAAGATACGCTGATGTTATGGCAATGTCGGCCAATAAAACCGCTCTAGGGTTTCAAGAAATTGCTGATTCATTTTCTTATATTTCAGCAACTGCAAATGTAGCAGGGTATAGTATTGAAGAAACTGCTGCATTCATGGG
>JBOFGJ010000648.1:0-1079 GCA_051649065.1 Flavobacterium sp.
GCATCTCAAGCAGAAGGATATTATGTTTTTCCTAAGTTAGAAGGACCTTTGTCAAATCGTATGATGTTTCATGGAAAAGAAGTTATTAACTGGAGTATCAATGATTATTTAGGTTTATCTAATCACCCAGAAGTAAGAAAAGTAGATGCTGAAGCTGCTGCTGAATATGGTGCCGCATACCCAATGGGTGCGCGTATGATGTCTGGTCACACTACAATGCACGAGCAATTACAAGATGAGTTAGCTGCATTTGTTGATAAAGAGGCTGCTTATTTATTAAACTTTGGTTACCAAGGGATGGTTTCTATCATCGATGCTTTAGTAACTAAGAATGATGTGATTGTATATGATGTAGATTCACATGCATGTATTATTGATGGTGTTCGTTTACATATGGGTAAACGTTTTACTTATAAACACAATGATATCGAAAGTTTCGAGAAGAATATGGAGAGAGCAACTAAAATGGCTGAAACTACAGGTGGAGGTATTTTAGTGATCACTGAAGGAGTATTTGGAATGAGAGGTCAACAAGGTAAACTAAAAGAGATTGTAGCTTTAAAAGAGAAATATAATTTCCGTTTGTTAGTTGATGATGCTCACGGATTCGGTACATTAGGTGCTACAGGAGCAGGAGCAGGAGAAGAGCAAGGATGTCAAGATGGTATCGATGTTTATTTCTCTACATTTGCTAAGTCTATGGCTTCTATCGGAGCATTCGTTGCAGCTGATAAAGACATTATTGATTATTTAAAATATAACCTACGTTCTCAAATGTTCGCAAAATCATTACCAATGATTTTTACAAAAGGAGCATTAAAACGTTTAGATCTTTTAAGAAGCAACCCTTCTATTAAAGCTAAATTATGGGAGAATGTTGATTTACTTCAAAATGGTTTAAAAGAAAGAGGATTTAACATCGGTGATACTAACACTTGTGTGACTCCTGTTTACTTAGAAGGAAGTATCCCTGAGGCAATGGTAATGGTAAATGACTTGAGAGAGAATCACAGTATTTTCTTATCTATTGTAGTTTATCCTGTAATACCTAAAGGAATCATCTTATTGAGAATGATCCC
>JBOFGJ010000649.1:0-1323 GCA_051649065.1 Flavobacterium sp.
AGATATAGTCTATATTGGATTTCGCAATAAACACGGTATAGGTGTTAAGATGATTAATGAAGAAATGTTGTTTAATCAACTTCCTATATATAAGAGAGTGTTTTATCGCATTTTTGGACTTGGATTATTAGATGCTTTATCAGGAGAAGTTGTAGAAGGAGACGGAAAATTGGTACAACAAGAAATAAAGGATTACCACGAGCAGACTAAATAAGCACCGTGTTAGTAGTTGTTTTTGATGTCAGAAAAGTATGTTTTTGTTTGTCCTATTATCTGTGTTTGTGATCGGAATGAATAGTTGTAATGAGAAAGGAAAAGCGAAAAAAGTGTACACCACTGACAATTTAATTGGAACAAGGGAGCTCGCTTGGACGAAGACTTACAGCAGAGAAGTGAAATTCCTTGGAGATATAGTGCCTACAGATGATTATGGGTATAGAGGAAGGAATGCTTATTACGATTTTAAGCGATGATGAATTAGTAGTTATGACTACATTACCTAACCCTGTTGAGGAGAACAAAAATACAGTTAAGTATGTAGAATTAGGGTATAAGAGAGTGAAGTAGATATCTCAATATTAAAAATAAACGTATAAAGTCTTACAACTGTAAGGCTTTATACGTTTTATAAGTATCTGTATTTTGATGTTGACTGTGGATATACATTAAGGATGTAAAGTATTACACCCGTAATTATCTGGTGTGACACGTAAGGTATTGCGTTTGTACTTGATGTTGATTGCCGTATAAACTGTCAACTTAAAACCGTCAACTGTTAACCAATCTAATACATTGGAAAGTTAAGACTGAACACAGTCTTGTCTTCTCGTCTGTGGTATGTCAGATATCCGTTATGCATCTCTACGATGTTCTTAGATAAGGGTAGTCCAATACCAGCACCTTCTTCTCGAGTGGTGTAAAACGGGATAAATATCTTCTCTTTAATCTCAGGTAAGATACCAGCTCCACTATCTTCTACATCTATACAGATACGGTTATTCTTTTCGTATAGATTGATATTAACCTCTCTTACTTCTTGTTTAGCAGTAGCGTGTATTGCATTAGTCAGTAGATTGATAAATACCTGTTCCATTTGTTTAGCGTCCCATTCTACAGTAGTCTGTAGAGAGAAGTCTGTGTGTACAGTGATTTTGTTCTGTTTAAAGAGAGGCATTAATGTCTCTACGCTTAACTGAAGTATGCGCTCTGGGGCTACTACCTGTTTTTTAGGAGAAGCTAACATAGTCAGTTTTCTATAGTTGTCTATAAACTGCTGTAAGTGATCTGTACGATTAACGATGGTGTTAATACTAAGTTTAATAT
>JBOFGJ010000650.1:0-1361 GCA_051649065.1 Flavobacterium sp.
TATAACCAATACATTGATTAATTGAGTTAACGGTCTTCTTTTCTAATCCATCTATAGCATCTAATACAGTCGGGGTATACTTATCTCTACCTAAAGAGGCTAAGACATTCTCCACTAATAAACGTTGATTGATCGCTAACCATTCTGTCAAATTCACACTTGACAATTCTCCTTTATTTAATCCAACCAATACATCAGCCGGAATATCTTTGATAGCTCTTGCTCCTTTTCTATTTTCCATACTAATCTCTATAAACGAATAAAGCTCCTAAGAGCTTCATTTCAATAGTACTATTTTAAGGAATTAATTTCTTTACTTCCTCTTTTATTTCTTTATTCACTTCTACTAAATAGTCTTGTGCAAACGGTGCTCCACAATCTTGATTACTCATTATTGAAACAAGTTTACCCTCTGCGAAATAATAACAATCTTTAGTATACTCACTCACTTCTACACTAAATTCCTTATCCTTTACATCAGCATTATACACTAATAGCTGCTTAATCACTAAAGCTGCTTGTCCTTCATTTAAATAATACACATCCAAGGATTGTTGTTCCTTTTCATATTTGTATACAACAATCTTTTCAACTTGTAATTCTTTGTTGTAATATAACTTTGTTATTCCCTCTCCTGCTTCTGTGGTAAAGTCCATTGTGGAAATCTGTGCCCATTCCGTAAACGCATTAATGCGATTAAACGTCGGAATCAAAGAGTTCACGACTTGCTCACTTCCTTCATTAATCAACAAATCCTTTTCATTAGTTAACACGTTTAGCAAATCCTTCTGTGCTTGCTCTTCAGGCGAATCATCTGTATGAATAGCCTCTACTATTTCTGCAGGTTTTGGATTACTATCTTTACACGAAGTCATTCCTATTGCACTTACTAAAAAAGCGATAGGCAAAAAATATTTAGTCATACTCTATTATTATATAACTCGAATATACTGATAAATGATTTACCTAATAGACATACATCCAGTAATTATTCTCTTTATAAACTGACAACTAATTCTCCTAGATTTAAACGAACTCCGTAATTCACATCCATATAACTAAAAGTAATCAATCCTGATTCATCTAACAGATATACAGCAGGAAGTACTAACTCTGCTTTATCAGTTTGATTAAACATTTTGACATCAATACCTAAAGCTTCATAATGTGGAGCCACGAAATCTTGTAACTCAAAATCAATATCTAAAGATTTACTTAACGCAAGTTTCTTGTCTTGTGCTATACTGAAAGGCATTTGTATTTCGTCTTTCCACTTTTTAAGTAACTCAATATTCATAGGAGATATCACAATTACCTCAACATTATTCTCTTGTAATCCTTTATAATAACTCATTAGGTGA
>JBOFGJ010000651.1:0-10794 GCA_051649065.1 Flavobacterium sp.
TTTATTCTAAAACCATACTACATGCCTTGCTACTGCTGGCTCTTCGTTTTAAAACAGTCCACAGGACTATTTTAAACTCAGCCCTTTCATAAATTCAGAGCTATTTTGTATAATTACTTTTCGTTTATATGTCTATCGCTTAATCTGGGTTTAACTTGGGAATAGGGGGTGAAACAACAGAAGGTTTACTGCGTGGTGTGGAAGTGGAGCTCAATGCTCGTAGGTCTTTAGAGAAGAACTTAGTTTTCTTTTTTTATGGTGCGAATGATTTAGCTATAAAGAACGGTGATGAAGTGGTCAGTATTGATCAGTTTAATCAGAATCTTGAGAAAGCAATTAATATTGCTAAAAAGATAACAGATAAGGTGTATCTAATAAGTATTTTGCCCATCTCTAGTAAAGTAGAAGGAGTACTGTCTGCTGCTGGTAAAGTTAGAACTTCTGAACGTGTGCTTATGTATAACGAAGTGGTTAGCGCTGTATCTAGTAGATGTAAGGTAGAATTAATTGATCTATATCCGTTATTTGCTGAAAGGGAAGAGTTATTATCTAAGGATGGTATTCATCCAAATGAGAGGGGATATGAAGTAATAAGCGAAGTAATAAAACCATATATTGATAAATACCTAGGGTAGGGACAGAACTTGTTTTAAATACTACTGAGCCTTAGATTTAATAAGGGATAGTTAGGTAATTGTTTAGTTTTGTTTATTTTTAAAACATTGAAATTTAGTCAATTATATAACTGTCTGATTATTAGTGATTGTTAATAACTTGTACTTTTTGTGAATAAGTAGCATGTAGCTTCGTTTTTTATAGACCAAAAAAACAGCATCTTTGTAAATGAAGGGGTGAATGATTTACCTTGATAATTAAATTTTATACTCAATTTAGTATGGCTATTCAAGAACCAATTTTAACTGAAAACAAAAATAGATTCGTAATATTTCCTATTAAGCACCATGACATTTGGGATTGGTATAAAAAGATGGAGGCAAGCTTCTGGACTGCAGAAGAGATTGACCTACATCAAGACTTGTCTGATTGGAATAATAAATTAAATGAGGACGAGCGTTACTTTATCAAGCATATACTAGCTTTCTTCGCTGCATCTGATGGTATCGTAAATGAGAATTTAGCTGAGAACTTCGTGAATGAAGTGCAATATCCAGAGGCTAAATTCTTTTATGGGTTCCAAATAATGATGGAGAATATTCATAGTGAAACTTATTCTCTGCTAATTGATACTTATGTAAAAAATGAGGAAGAGAAGGATAAGTTATTTAGAGCATTAGATGTGTTTCCTGCTATTATGAAAAAGGCGGATTGGGCTTTAAAGTGGATTGAGTCTGATTCTTTTGCAGAACGTTTAATCGCTTTTGCTGCTGTAGAGGGTATCTTCTTTTCAGGAGCATTCTGCTCTATCTTCTGGTTAAAGAAAAGAGGACTTATGCCAGGACTTACATTCTCAAATGAGTTAATCTCAAGAGATGAAGGTGTGCACTGTGATTTTGCAGTCCACTTACACAACCACCACTTAGTAAATAAAGTACCTAAAGCTCGTATTAGAGAAATATTAGTAGATGCCTTAGATATCGAAAGAGAGTTTATTACTGAGTCTTTACCTGTAAGTTTAATTGGTATGAATGCTACACTGATGACTCAGTATCTAGAGTTCGTGACTGATAGATTATTAGTAGAATTAGGATGTGAAAAAGAGTATAATGTTGGTAATCCATTTGACTTTATGGATATGATCTCTTTACAAGGTAAGACTAATTTCTTTGAAAAACGCGTGTCTGAATATCAAAAGGCAGGAGTGATTTCAAAAGAGGAAGGTAGTAACAAGATTAGTTTTGACGCTGATTTTTAATTATTAACAAAAAAACGAAAAAGAAAAGATGTACGTAGTAAAAAGAGACGGAAGAAGAGAGCCTGTTAGTTTTGACAAGATTACAGATCGCGTTAGAATACTTTGTTATGAATTAAATGATATAGTGGATCCTGTGAAGGTAGCTATGCGTGTTATAGAAGGGTTATACGATGGAGTATCTACTTCTGAGTTAGATAATCTAGCAGCAGAAACAGCTGCTTCTATGACTGTTAGCCACCCTGACTACGCTTTATTGGCTGCTAGAATAGCAGTGTCAAACCTACATAAAAATACAAAGAAGGTCTTCTCTGAAGTAGTAGATGATTTATATAGATATGTAAATCCTCGTACTAATCAAGAAGCACCACTGATCGCTGATGACGTTTATGCTGTGATTAAAGAACACGCAGAAAGACTTGATTCGACGATTATATATCAACGTGATTTTAACTACGACTACTTTGGGTTCAAAACATTAGAGCGTTCTTATTTATTGCGTTTAAATGGAAAGATTGTTGAGCGCCCACAACATATGCTTATGCGTGTGGCTGTAGGTATTCACTTAGATGATATTGATTCAGTTATCGAAACGTATGAATTAATGTCAAAGAAGTTCTTTACACATGCTACGCCAACGTTATTTAACTCAGGTACTCCAAAACCACAAATGTCTTCTTGTTTCTTATTAACGATGCAAGATGATAGTATAGATGGAATATATGATACTTTAAAACAGACTGCTAAGATATCTCAGTCTGCTGGAGGTATAGGTCTTTCTATACACAATGTACGTGCTACAGGTTCTTATATTAGAGGGACGAATGGTACATCAAATGGAATCGTACCGATGTTACGTGTTTATAATGATACCGCAAGATATGTAGATCAAGGTGGAGGAAAGCGCAAAGGTAGTTTTGCTATCTATCTAGAGCCATGGCATGCAGATATATTTGACTTTATTGATCTGAGAAAGAATCATGGTAAAGAAGAAATGCGTGCGCGTGATTTGTTCTTAGCACTTTGGATCAATGACTTGTTTATGAAACGCGTAGAGACAGATGATAAATGGACACTTATGTGTCCTAATGAATGTCCAGGGTTATGTGATGTTTATGGAGATGACTTTGAACAATTATATTTAAAGTACGAAAACGAAGGTAAAGGTCGTCGTACGATTAAAGCAAGAGAATTATGGGAAGCGGTACTTGAAGCTCAGATAGAGACAGGTACACCGTATATGTTATATAAAGATGCAGCTAATACTAAGTCTAACCAAAAGAACCTAGGAGTAATTAGATCTTCTAACTTATGTACTGAGATAATGGAGTATACTTCTCCAGATGAAGTAGCAGTATGTAATTTAGCGTCTATCTCATTGCCAATGTTTGTTGAGAATGGTAAGTTTAACCATGAGTTTTTATTTGATGTAACGAAACGTATAACACGTAATCTAAATCGTGTTATTGATAGAAATTACTATCCTGTACAAGAGGCTTATAATTCTAATATGCGCCATAGACCTGTAGGATTAGGTGTACAAGGATTAGCTGATGCTTTTATCTTGTTGAGAATGCCGTTTACTAGTCCTGAAGCTAAAAAACTGAATCAAGAAATATTTGAAACAATATACTTTGCTGCTTTAACCGCTTCTAATGAGATGGCTAAAGAGGAAGGTGCTTATTCTACATTTGAAGGATCTCCTATTTCAAAAGGAGAATTTCAATACAATATGTGGGGAGTAAAAGACGAAGAGTTAAGTGGAAGATGGGACTGGGCTTCATTGAGAAAAGAAGTAATGGCTAGTGGAGTGAGAAACTCTCTATTATTAGCACCAATGCCAACAGCGTCTACTTCACAGATATTAGGTAATAATGAAGCATTCGAACCATATACTTCTAATATTTATACTAGACGTGTGTTATCAGGAGAATTTATCATTGTGAATAAACATTTGTTAAAAGACTTAGTTGAATTAGGTCTTTGGAATGAGGATTTAAAGCAAGAGATAATGCGTGCTAACGGATCTATTCAACACATTGATTTTATACCTGCTGATATTAAAGAGTTGTATAAGACAGTGTGGGAGCTTAGTATGAAAGATATTATAGATATGTCACGTCAGCGTGGATATTTTATCGATCAGTCTCAGTCATTAAACTTGTTTATGGAAGGAGCTACATTTGCTAAGTTAACTTCTATGCACTTCTACGCGTGGAAGTCAGGATTAAAGACAGGTATGTATTATTTGCGTACTAAGTCTGCTGTTGATGCTATCAAATTCACTTTGAATAATGAGAAGAAAGATAAATCTAACACTGTTCAAGAAGTAGGTCAGGTATCTGTAAGTGAGTATCAAGCGATGCTTCAGCGTGCGAAGGAAGCTTCAAATAATGATGAAGATTGTGAAATGTGTGGCTCTTAATTGAGTATATTACACTATAGTATATAAAGGTAGTCCGTTTAGGGCTACCTTTTTTTTGTACCTCATTTTTTTTGTAAGTTGAAAAGTTGACAATTAGTGTTGTATCTTTGCACTTTAATTAATGTAGTATTATGGCTAAGGAAACGAAAGAAGGAATATATAAAGGTATAATAGAGAAAGATGCCCAAGGGAATTATTTCTGTGGACCTTACTTGTTAGATTATCAATATACAGAGGCGAACTTTAAGCTAGGTGATCTAATTAGTTTAAAAACGTCTATTGCTAATCCAAGTGGAAAAAGTAAAGATGCTTACCCTAAGAAATCAACGAAGTTTTTCTTAGCAGGTGATGAAAAGACTGATAACTAATAGTTGGAAGTAATCTTATAAAGAAATAAAAAGAGTGTGATTAATAATCACGCTCTTTTTGGTTTTTAGGTGTACTGTGTTGAAGTTGTTTAAACCCACATTACGCATTAGCCAAATACTACAAAGCAATTCTAATTCATAGCTCTTTCATTAGTTCTAGAACCATACTATATGCCTTGCTACTGCTGACTCTTCGTTTTAAAACAGTCCACAGGACTATTTTAAACTCAGCCCTTTCACTACTTCAGACCTATTTTGTATAATTACTTTTCGTTTATATGTCTATTGCATAATCTGGGTTAAAATTCGTCTTTAAATCTTTATATTTACTGTTAAATAAAAAGTTATGAAGAAAGTATTGTCCATTATCGTGGCATTATTGGTTATTGGCGTAGGTGTGTTTTTGTCTGTTAAGTATTGGAATCATGAGAATGCTGAATATCCCTATAATATAAAGATTGTGGAAGATAATAACCGTATTCGATCTTTAGTAGATGAGACTGAAGAAGGATTAGAGATCTATTATTTGATTAAGCTAGAAAATGGAGAAGACTTAAGAGTGGATAATGTCTATTATTATGATGTAGCTGCTCCTGATTATCCTAGTGAAAACTTTATACGTTTCAGTGATCAGGAGACTGAGTTAGTAGGATTATATAATGATAGAGGAGTGGTTGTAATTCCTCCAATTTACTCTGGTCTTACTCGTGTCCATAATGGGATGCTTTATGCCTTAAAGGATGCTGTAAAAGATAATATAGGAGCTAATGGAGATAGACACGATATATTGCTAGGAGGGACTACTTTGTTGTTAGATACTAGTGGAAAGGTTTTGATAGATGATATGATAATTCCGAATAACACTTTAGATATGTTTAGTTTAAAGATTACTGACGAGCCTATCTTAGATAGTTATTATGTTGGGTTTAAGGGGGTAAATGGTAAATATTATAATTTTGTTGATTTAGCTAAGTATTTTGAGCTATTTGTGAAAGAGGAGTTTCTACCTAGTACAGAAAATCATAAATGGGAGAGTTTCTTATCTGATAATATTAAAGTGAATATTGAGATTAAGAATGAGAATATAGGGGACTATATTGTCTATAATAAACAAGAGATGTTAACTACTCAAAAAGATCTAGTCACTAAAGCTTTTGAACTTGCTAATAGTAATGATTCTACACGTTATAAGTTAGTGTATGATGTAGATGATTGGATTGTTACTGTTGATACCGAACTTTTAGAGAATAAGGATAAAAAGACTTATCTAAATAAAGAGGGAATATGGAAAGGTAAGGAATTTCCTGTTTTTCAATTAAATATAAAAGAAGTAGATGGTACTCAGACTCGTTCTAATCATTATGATTTTTATAGAAATAGAAATGGAGGAATGACTTTATATCAAATCACTATTCGTGCTAATTATTTTTAATTGTATTGGATAACTGCAATTATACTGTTTTTCTACATTCTGGAGGAGTAATCTGACGATTAATAGCGGTATATTTGTTAGCTAACAACACACTTGTAATTGAATATGAGTTCTTTATTTTATATTGATCGCACAAAGATAGCATTAGATGATGTTATGTTTAATGACAACGTCAAAGCTGAGATTAATCAGTTTTTAAAGGAGTATAAGTATCGAGAGATATTAATGAAATACAATCTACCAGTAAGTAATAAAATACTTCTGTATGGAAAGACGGGCTGTGGAAAAACAATGACAGCAAAAGCTATTGCTAAGTATCTTGATAAGAAACTAATCATTGTTAATCTAGCGACTATTGTTTCTTCTAAATTAGGAGAAACAGCTAAGAATATCGAGAGTTTGTTTAAAGAGATTCAATATGAGAGCTCTGTGCTTTTCTTTGATGAGTTTGATTCTCTTGGGCAAATACGCGATTACGATAATAAGGACAACAGTGAAATGAAGCGTGTAGTTAATGCGATATTACAGTTGATAGATAACTTACCACAGAAGTCTATCTTAATGGCGGCAACTAACCAAATACATATGATAGATGAAGCTTTGGTGAGACGTTTTGAATTACAACTAGAATATACCTCTCCTAATAGTGAAGCATTAGATTTTTATTATGACAAGTTACTAAAAGAGTATCCTGCGGAGTTTTGCGAGATTACTAGAATATACGATGTGTCATATGCTGAAGCTAAGAACCATGTATTTAAAACTGTAAAAGATAATATTATAAATAGCCAATTACTACTTGAGGCTGATAAACAATAATTAGTTGAACAATTGCTTATGATGAAATGGGAAAAGTTGCTATCGTTAAAGAAGCATGGTGACACGTTTGTTAGAAATAGATTAGACGAGAGTCAGACACGTATAGGATTTGAAGTAGATTATGATAGGATTATATTCTCTTCTCCATTCCGTAGTTTACAGGATAAGACGCAAGTGATCCCTCTTTCTAAAACAAACTTTGTTCACACACGATTGACACATAGTTTAGAAGTTTCGGTTGTTGGACGTTCATTAGGACGTATAGTTGGGGCGAGTTTATTAAATAAGTACCATTATTTAGCAGAAGAATTTGGTTATACAGTGAATGACTTTGGAGCTATCGTAGCTGCTGCATCATTAGCTCATGATATAGGTAATCCTCCTTTTGGGCATTCAGGTGAGCGTGCTATCGGTGATTTCTTTAAACGTGGTATTGGTTCTATGTATAAAGATCAGTTGACTGATAAAGAATGGGAAGATTTGATTAACTTCGAGGGGAATGCTAACGGCTTTGCTGTATTGACTAAGAGCCGTCCTGGTATGGCTGGAGGTCAACGCATCTCTTATGCTACTCTAGGAGCCTTTATGAAGTACCCTAAAGAGAGTTTACCTAAAAAGTTTACTAGAGATATCTCTGATAAGAAATATGGTTTCTTTCAGGGGGATAAAGAAGCATTTATAGATGTGGCTAGTGAATTAGGTCTTATCATGAAGACGGATAGAACAGAAGCAGCATTCTTTAGACATCCTTTAGCTTTCTTAGTAGAAGCAGCAGATGATATATGTTATACGATTACCGACTTTGAGGATGGAATTAATTTAGGTTGGATACCTGAAGAACATGCTTTAGAGTTTTTAATCAAAATTGTTCAGAATAGTATTAATCCACAGACTTACGCACAACTTACTTCTAAAGAAGATAGAGTGAGTTATCTTAGGGCACTCGCTATTGGTAGTTTAATACAAGATGTGTCTAGAGTATTCTTAGAGAACGAAGAGAAAATACTAGCAGGAGAGTTTGCTTTTGCTTTAACGGAGAAGTGTAGCTATGTAGCTCAGATGAAAGATATTTTGTCTGTAAGTATTAATAAAGTATATCAAGGTAGAGAAGTTATAGAGAAAGAGATAGTAGGTTATAAGGTGATTAATGCTCTTTTAGAAGCGTTCACTACTGCTGTTAATAATGTATATCATGGTGATGAAAGTCAATATGACTTATTAATTATGTCATTATTGCCTGATAAGTATCTAGTAGAGAGTGATAGTGTTTATGTACGTTTAATGACGATATGCCACTTCATCTCAATGCTTACAGATGGCAAGGCATTAGAGCTATATAATATGATTAAAGGGAACGACAAGTAGGCTGTCTTTATAAAAATAAAAAGAGGTTATAGTATTATACTATAACCTCTTTTTTAGCTTAAAATATCTGTGAAATTAAATTACTCTCTTGTAGTCTGCATCCATAAGTGTGCATATTTCATCATATCTTCTTTCCACACTTTTTCTGCTTCTGGCGCTTTTATTGCTTTTGCTTCTTCAATAGTTTTTCCTATTACATCTCCTTTGCTCTTAGCCACTGAATTAGTGTCTTCTAACTGCTTAGTCTCTGTGTTTATTAATTGTCTAGTTGCAATAGAGAATGTAGCTTTAGAACCGTCTTTAGCGATATCCTTTACATAAACAGTTAGGTACTGCCCTGTTCTTCCTGAATAATATCCTGTAGAACCTGTTACTTCATATATAATTTGACCTTTAGCTTCGTCAGTGTCAACTTTTTTAAGTGTGAAAGATGCTGACTCTCCAAAACCTTTACCCATATCAGCTCTAAATAAAAATGCCTCATCGTTATCAACAAGCTTGAAGACATATTGTGCTAACGGTAATTTAGTAGCAGGGTCTACTATAATAGTAGAACCATAAGTACCTTTTAGATTTGCAAAGGCACTATCAGTCCCTTTGTCTTTTGTGTATGTAGTGAAATTTGCTTTAATCTCTGTTTGAGAAGCATATTCTTTTTCAGCATCAGCTTTAGCAGTTGTCTCAGAGAATGTTAATCTAGCGATATCTACATTATCATCTTTGATGTTTTTAAGTTGAATAACATAGTATTTATTCTTAACCTCTTCATTTTTACCTTGAAGTAAGATCTTGTTAGTGTTCTTATTATGAGCTAAAACTGTCATATCATAAGCACCATTGAAGTTTACTACTTCATTAGTGAAGTTGTAGTAATAAACGTGTGTACCTTGAGCGAATACATATTTACCATTAACAGGAAGTTGTATAGGTTCAACTATTGCTCCTTTAATCATCTCTAACCAACCAAATTGACCTTTAGCATGATCAACAACTATATCTTTAGCAGGATAAGCTGCTTTAATAGCTTCTATCTCTGTTTTAGCAGTTAGATCCATGTTGAACATAAACTTGCTTTTATCATCTTTTATATCTCTAAAGAAGAAAGCTTTATACTCATTAGTCTCTTTGCTTTTAGCAACAGTTTTTAATACTCCAGCCTTGTCTTTATATGTTGTAATAACATCAAATACATCATCATCTTGGCCACTACCAGCCATACCTGTCATTTTCATTGTGATTTTATTCTTTTCGAAGTGAAAAGGAATAGGATTACCTGCGTGGTTAAAAGAGTATTCACCGACAATAGGTGATTCTTTACCTACTTCTGTTTGATCTTTAATCTCAGGTCTAATAGGCGTATTATCATCACTAGAGCAACTCGTCATTAGGAATGCTGTAATAGCAAAAAGAGAAAGGATTTTTTTCATGTTATAAATAGTTATATCGTTTAATTATTTAGAACAAATGTAAATAAAATATCTAACTGAACAATAATTATTTATAATATATCTAAATAATAATTATAACTATTTGTTTTTCAATTGTTTGTTTTTATTATTTAATAAGTGTTGTTTTTAATTTATTCTAAATTAAGCCTTGTTCTAAATAGCTGTGTAGGTTGTGTTTTTAGAATGTAATTCGTATTTGGAGTTAGTAAACTAAATACGTTTGTGTAGAGTAAACGATAGTTTCTTGTAAGGAAATGATATATATAAACAAAAAAAGACGCTATATATAATATAGCGTCTTCTCTTATATTGTTTATTTATTTGTATTACTACAAACAAATATGATGATTCTTAAGCTTCGAAAGGAACAATAGAAACAAAAGATTTGTTATCTCTTTTCTTTTGGAATTTAACAACACCAGCAACTTTTGCATGTAAAGTATGATCTTTTCCCATGTAAACGTTTTCACCAGCATTATGCTTAGAACCTCTTTGTCTAACGATGATATTTCCAGCGATAGCTGCTTGACCACCATAAATCTTAACACCTAAGCGTTTTGATTCTGATTCTCTACCATTCTTAGAACTACCTACACCTTTTTTATGTGCCATGACGTCTTAAATTTAGTCTGTTAATTACTCAGCTGCTTCCGCTGCCTCTTTTTTAGTTGCTTTTTTCTTAGCTCCTCCTACATTGATACCTTCGATAACAATTTGAGTTAAAGCTTGTCTGTGTCCATTTTTCTTTTTGTAACCTTTTCTTCTTTTCTTTTTGAAAACGATTACTTTGTCACCTTGTAGGTGTTGTAAAATTTTAGCTTCCACAGAAGCACCTTCTATAGCTGGGGCGCCAAGAGTGATGTTGTTGTTGTCATCAATTAAAAGAACTTTGTCAAAAGTAACAGTTGTTCCTTCTTCAGATGCCAAACGGTGTACATACACTTTTTGATCTTTGCTAACTTTGAATTGTTGCCCTGCCATCTCTACGATTGCGTACATAACAAAAAAATTAAAATGTTTATTAAGGGTGCAAATATACATTTAATTTCTTATTTACAAAAGTTTTA
>JBOFGJ010000652.1:0-17967 GCA_051649065.1 Flavobacterium sp.
CTCTGATTAATTATGTAATTTGCACCTAACTCAAATAAACTAAATCAATTATGAAATTATATGCTATAGAAAGTGGCAACTTTAAACTAGATGGTGGTGCTATGTTCGGAGTGGTTCCTAAGGTAATCTGGAATAAAACGAACCCTGCTGATGGAAATAACCTAATAGACCTAGCTGCTAGACTTTTATTAATAGAAGATGGTAACAAGTTGATTCTTATAGATACAGGAATGGGAAATAAGCAGTCGGAGAAGTTCTTCGGATACTATAATCTATGGGGAGACCACAGTATCGACAAGTCATTAGCTAAGCACGGGTTTCACAGAGATGATATCACAGATGTATTCTTGACACACTTACATTTTGATCACGTAGGAGGTGCAGTAGATTGGAATGCGGATAAGACTGGATATGTGAATGCCTTTAAGAATGCGAAGTACTGGACAAATGAGAATCACTGGGAATGGGCGACTAAGCCGAATGCTCGTGAGAAGGCGTCATTCTTATCTGAAAACATTTTACCTATCCACGAGAGCGGAGCACTTAACTTTATAAACAGACCAGATACTGACTTGTTACATAACTCAGAGCTTGGCTTTGATATCTTCTTTGCAGATGGGCATACTGAGAAGCAGATGATTCCTATTATCAATTATAACGGTAAGAAGATTGCTTATGTAGCAGACTTGCTTCCTACAGTAGGACACATCCCTCTCCCTTATGTAATGGGATATGATACTAGACCATTGTTGACTTTAGGTGAAAAAGAGAAATTTCTAAAAATGGCAGCAGATGAGCAGTGGTATTTATTCTTAGAACACGATGCACACAACGAAATTATTACAGTGCAACACACTGAAAAAGGAGTGCGATTAAATGATAATTTAAAAGCTAATGATATCTTAATTTAGTGTTAAGTACCTCGTTAAGATGTAACTTATTTATATTTTTAGCACGAATAACATAGACAATTTAAAATTAACTAGAATGCGATTGATTAAACCTTTATACCTTTCGGCTGCTTTAGCCTTAGCTTTAACTAGCTGTGGTACTGCATCTAAGGTAGTAAGTACTCCTATCAATGGGGTAGATAATTTACCTAAAAGAACAACGAAACTGACTGAAGAACAACTTAGAAGATGGAGTCATTTAGACATCATTAATGATACTGTTCCAGGAATGTCTGTAGACAGAGCATATGAAGAGATTCTAAAAGGAAAAAAACTACCTAAAAAAGTTATCGTAGGAGTAGTAGATTCAGGTGTAGAGATTGATCACGATGATTTAAAATCACAAGTATGGACTAACCCTAAAGAGGTAGCTGGAAATGGTATCGATGATGATAACAACGGTTATATAGATGATATTCACGGATGGAACTTCTTAGGAGAAGCAGTACATGAGAATGTAGAGATGGTACGTGTTATCCGCAGAGGAGATGATGGTTCTGAACAATACAAAAGAGCTGTAAAAGAGTACGATCAAGAGATAAAAGAGAATCAAGAAAATCAAATCCGTGTAGATATGTTACTTCGTGCTAACGAACGTATCGCTAAATATCTAGACAAGAAAGACTATACTATAGAAGATCTAAACAAGATTTCTCTAGATGCTCCAGAAGAAATCACTCACTCTAAAAACGTTATTTACAACATTTTAGCTGGTGGTAGAGAACTATCTTGGTTAGAAACATACAAAAACAGTGTAGAGAGCAAGAGAAAGAACCACTTAAACTTAGAGTTTGATGGTAGAAAAATAGTAGGTGATAATCCTGCTGATATCAACGACAGAATCTATGGTAATAACAATGTTATCGGTCCTGTAAGAGAAGAAGCTAAGCACGGTACACACGTAGCTGGTATTATCGCTCAGTCTCGTCACAACAACTTAGGTGGTGATGGTGTAGCTTCTGAAGTAGTGGAAATCATGGCTGTAAGAGCTGTACCTGATGGTGATGAGTATGATAAAGACATCGCTTTAGGTATTAGATATGCTGTAGATAACGGTGCGAAAGTTATCAATGGTAGTTTCGGTAAATACTACGAAGAGAATAGTCAATGGGTACGTGATGCTATCAAATATGCAGAAGAGAAAGATGTACTTATTGTAGTAGCTGCAGGTAATGATGCAATGGACTTAAACATCCCTGGTGGTGTAGAGCGTTACCCTAATGATAACGTGAAAATGGGACCAGAGATCTCTAACAACTTTTTAGTAGTAGGAGCACTTAACCCAGAATTTGGTAAGAATATGGTCGCTCGTTTCTCTAACTATGGTCACTATGATGTAGATGTATTCGCTCCTGGAGTGAAGATTTATGCTACAGTACCTACTAACACATATGAGTATCTACAAGGAACTTCTATGGCATCACCTAACGTAGCTGGTGTAGCGGCTCTAGTAAGAGCATACTACCCACAGTTTACAGCAGGAGAGGTTAAGAAGATTATCATGGACTCTGGTGTAGCAGTTAACTTAGATGTAGTAGTTGGTAGTAAAAAAGAGGTTAGAAACTTCAAATCTATCTCTACTTCAGGTAAATTTGTTAATGCTTATAATGCTTTATTACTAGCAGAGAAATTATCTCAATCAAAGAAATAAACTAAATAACCCTAATACAAAACTCCACATTTATTCACCTATTTGTGGAGTTTTGATTTCAAACACATTATGAAAAAAATATTACTAGCACTAGCTGTTTGCTCTATCTCACTTATAGATGCACTGGCACAAAACAATCCAAATCCAGGTTATTGGCAACAAAGCGTTGACTATAAAATGGATGTGAAAATGGATGTGAAAAAATACCAATATTCAGGTACTCAAAAACTTACTTACACAAACAATTCGCCTGATACATTAAAGACTGTTTACTTTCACTTATACTACAACGCATTCCAACCGAACAGTGATATGGATGCTCTATTATCTAATATAGCAGATCCAGATTCACGTATGGTAGATACTAAAACGATCAGAGGTCGTAAGGTATTTGAAAGTAGAATCACTAAACTTAAAGAGAACGAGATCGGATATATGAAGGTCTCTAAAATGACTCAAGATGGTGAAGCAGTAGAGACTAAAGAAGTAGGTACTGTACTTCAGGTAACACTTAAAAAACCTATCGCACCTAAAACATCTACTACATTTAACCTAAACTTTAATGGTCAAGCTCCTGTGATGATCCGTAGAGCAGGTAGAAACTCTAAAGAAGGAGTAGCGCTATCTATGTCTCAGTGGTTCCCTAAAATAGCAGAGTATGACTTCGAAGGATGGCATGCAGAGCAATATTTAGGTAGAGAATTTCACAGTGTATGGGGAGATTACGATGTAAAGATTACTTTAGATAAAGATTATATCTTAGGAGGTACTGGAGAAATAGTTAATAACAATGAAGTAGGATATGGATACCAAGATCTAGGTATAGATGACAACTCTATCAAAAAAGGTAAAGAACTTACTTGGCACTTTAAAGCAAAGAATGTATTAGACTTTACTTGGGGAGCTGATCCAGAATTCATACACGATACATACAATGGCCCAGACGGTGTAAAACTACACTTTCTGTACAAAAACAACCCAGCTATCATAGAGAACTGGAAAAAGTTACAACCTGTAACTGCTGATTTAATGAAGTTCTTTAACGAGAACGTAGGGCCTTACCCTTACAGTCAATATTCAGTAATACAAGGTGGTGATGGTGGTATGGAATACTCTATGTGTACACTTATCACAGGAGAGCGTTCATTCCCAAGCTTAGCTGGAGTAACTGCACATGAATTGGCACACAGCTGGTTTCAACATGCATTAGCTACGAATGAAACTAAGCATGAATGGATGGATGAAGGATTTACTTCATTTATTTCAGACTTAGCGATGCTTAAGGTTTTACCTAAAGATCAACAGGAAGACACTAACCCTTTTGGTTCTTCATATAAGAGCTACTATAACTTAGTATCTAAAGGAATGCAAGAGCCATTAAGTACTCATTCTGATCACTATTTGACTAATAAAGCTTACTCTATCTCAGCATACAGTAGAGGATCTATCTTCCTTACTCAGTTAGCATACTTAATCGGATGGGATAATATGATGAAAACGTTACAAACGTATTACAGCGAGTACAAGTTCACTCACCCTACTCCGAATGACATTAAACGCGTAGCTGAGAAAGTATCAGGAGCTGTACTAGATCAATACATGATCGACTGGACACAGACAAATAATACAATCGACTACTCTATCCTATTCGTAGAAGAGTTACAAAAGAATCAAACTTTAGTAACATTAGGTAGAATCGGTAGAATGGGGATGCCATTAGACATCTTAGTTGAATATGAAGATGGAACAAAAGAGACATTCTATGTTCCTTACACTTCAATGCATTGGATTAAACCAAACCCTTATGTACAATACGAAAGAACTGTATTAGACGGATGGGGATGGGCTCAACCAGAGTATAAATTCACAATCAACAAACCTAAGAATACAATTAAATCTATCGTGATCGACCCTAGCCAATTTATGGCTGATGTAAATCAAGAGAATAGTGTTTATAATAAATAAGCTAAATGGCGGCCTTAATCGGGTCGCCATTTTTTATTTATAAACGCTATGAAGTCTCTAAACACTACTTTCATTTTATTTACAAATATCTCGCATTCCTTTGTTACCTTTGTCAGCGATATGGAACAAAAGAAATTTACATACCCTAAGAAGGAAAAGCTAAAAAGCAAGATCGCTATTGAGGAACTATTTACTACAGGTAAGACTGTGACTAAATATCCATTGAGAATGGTCTATGTCCAGATAGCTAATGATGATAACCTACCTCTTAAAGTAGGTGTTTCTGTATCTAAACGCCACTATAAAAAGGCAGTTGACCGCAATTACTTTAAAAGATTACTACGTGAAGCTTATAGAATGAATAAGCATATGCTGTTAGATCATGTCACTTTAGAGAAACCTTATTCAATGATGCTTTTTTATCAATCAAAAGACAGATTGACGTTCGAAGAAGTGAACCATAAAATGATCAAGCTTTTTGAGAAATTCATTGAAGCTACTACTGAAAAAAAAGAGGAGCTTTCTTAAATAAATATCATTTTACACAATATATTTGCAACGGATTAGAATAACACGTAACTTAATAGTTTCTACTGTTATTCGCTAAACACTAGTAATTAGGCATCACATTGTAGAAATTATTGCCTATTTAATAGATAATGATTTGATGATATGCGCTATTTAGAACTAGGTTTTCTAATGATGATTTGCTCTATGGGGTATGCTCAGTCTTTAGAAGTAACAACTGATAGAAAGAGTTCAAAAAACATTGTAATAATCAACTCTGAGAAGCCTTGGAGAATATATAGTGGTAGCTCTATGCAAAATTTAAGAAAAGACATCAATATTGCTGAAGGATTAAAGACAATAGATACAATATCTATTAAGACAAATAATACTTTCGAGCTTTATGCTTTAGAAACAGATACAAAAGTAACTGTAGAAGGCTTAAGACAACTTCCATTAGATGGTCAGCCTAATTTTAGAGACTTAGGTGGTTATACTACTACTGATAACAGAACCGTCAAATGGGGACTTCTGTTTCGTTCTGGTCAACTAAGTAACTTGTCTGATCACGACTTACACTACCTATCCACTATTCCATTGACTACTATCGTAGATTTCAGAAGTGAACAAGAGAGTGAAGAACAAAAAACACTGTTACCTAATACCGTTTCTAATGAAGTATTATTACCTATTACTCCAGGTAATTTAAGTAAGGATAGGGTAATGAAAATGGTTATGGAGGGTGATAACAAATCTGCCGAACAGCTATTAATAGATATAAATGAACAGTTAATCCTACATAACCAGAGTCAATACAAAGCATTCTTTAAAGAAGTACAGCAAGCTGAAGCTCCATTAATGTTTAACTGTACTGCTGGTAAAGACCGAACAGGATTAGCAGCAGCACTATTATTATACGCGTTAGGAGTAGATCAAAAAACGATAGAAGAGGACTATTTATTAACTAATAAGTTCGTCAATCTAAATATTCAGAAAGTACAAGAACGCTTTAGTGTTGGAGAAAAGCAAGCTAATGTACTACTTACTTTACTTACTGTAGAAGAGCAATATCTAGCGAAAGCACTAAACACTATAGAGCAACATTATGGCACTGTAGAATGTTTTTTAACTGAAACACTGGAGGTAGATATATCCCTGTTAAAATCAAAATATCTTTACTAATCTATGTTTTATCCATTCTAATGGATGAAAAACACACACTATAGCAGTCATACTTTAGTATCCATATAGTTACAAATTACAAGTATTAAACCCTCAAATTTATGCAAGCAAATTCATCGCATGGCAGCCACTCCCAATTAAATAAAATAACATTGGGAACTCTACTAGTCACCTTAGGTATTATCTACGGAGACATCGGTACGTCGCCACTTTATGTAATGAAAGCAATCCTAGGTAAAGAAACTATTCGTGAAGATATTGTCTTAGGCGCTATCTCATGTGTGTTTTGGACCCTTACATTACAAACAACAATTAAATATGTATTCTTAACCCTTCAAGCAGATAACAATGGTGAAGGTGGTATCTTCTCACTTTATACTTTAGTAAAGAGACTTAAGAAACGTTGGTTAATTATACCTGCTATCATCGGTGGTAGTGCATTATTAGCTGATGGGATCATCACCCCTCCTATCTCAATATCCTCAGCTATAGAAGGTCTTAGAATCTATGAACCTAATCTTAAAACTATCCCTATCGTTATTGGTATTATCTTTATCTTATTTGCCATCCAGCAGTTCGGTACTAAAGCTATCGGGAAGTTCTTTGGTCCTATGATGACGTTGTGGTTCTTAATGATTGGTGTCATTGGACTAACACATATAATAGATAATCCTGGTGTGTTTAAAGCACTTAATCCATATTATGCAATACACTTGCTATCAATTCACTCAGAAGGATATTTCGTATTAGGTTTTGTATTCTTATGTACTACAGGTGCTGAAGCATTATATAGTGATTTAGGTCACTGTGGGATAAAAAACATCCGCATTACTTGGGCATTCGTAAAGTCAATGCTTGTATTGTGTTATTTTGGACAAGGAGCTTATTTAATCAACTATTCTGGTCAGACACTACTAAGTCTTTCACCAGATAAAGTTAACCCTGCAAATCCCTTCTTTTTAGTTATGCCTGATTGGTTCTTACCATTTGGTATTGCCATTGCTACTTTAGCTGCTGTAATCGCATCTCAGGCTTTAATAAGTGGATCATTTACCTTGATAAATGAAGCTATCCGCCTAAACTTATGGCCTAAGGTAAAAGTGAAGTTTCCTACTAACGTAAAAGGACAACTATATATTCCTTCGATCAACTGGTTACTATTCCTAGGGTGTGTTTTCGTTGTACTACATTTCGAAGAATCAGGTAATATGGAAGCTGCATATGGTTTAGCGATCACACTGTGTATGATTATGACTACTATTCTACTAGGATACTATATGTACCTAAAACGAGTACATATAGTAGTTATCGTATTAGTAGAGGCAGCCTATCTAGCCCTAGAGATATCATTCTTCATTGCTAACATACAGAAGTTCACTCATGGTGGTTATGTGACTGTATTTATCGCTGCTATATTAGCTAGTACGATGGTTATAAACTATTTAGGTAAAAAGATTAGAAAAAACTATACTGAATTCGTCTCTATAGATAAGTATAAAGACATATTAGTAGATATTAGTTCTGATACAAGTATTCCTAAATTTGCGTCTAATCTAATCTATCTAACTAACTCAAATACATGTTCTAAAATCGAGTATAAAGCGTTATTCTCTATTACACAACGCAGACCTAAGAGAGCAGATAACTATTGGTTTGTACACGTTAATGTTGGTGATCAACCTTACAACTTAGAGTATAAAATACAAAAGATGGGAGCTGATAATATTATCCGTGTCGACTTCTACTTAGGTTTTAGAAACGATCAAAAGATAAGTGTACTATTAAAACAAGTATTAAAAGAACTAGTTGAAAAAGGTGAAATAGATGTAATCAGTAAGTATACCTCGCTTCAAAAGAACAATATCAATACTGACTTTGAATATGTCTTAATAGAAAAAGAGTTGTCATATGACAATGAACTACCGGCAAATGAGAAAATTATTCTTACGATGTATGAGTGGCTTAAGAAACTTGCATTATCTGAAGAGAAAGCCTTTGGTCTAGATAGTAGTGCTGTTATAGTAGAACGATTCCCTATGATCATTAATCCGATAGAAGAATGTCCAATCAAAAGAAGATATTAATCTCTCGCTATAGTATAAAAAAGGAGCGCTTAAACAATGTTTAAGCGCTCCTTTTTTATAGATATATACACCTTATTTTTCAAATGTAAGTGTATTAATAATAGCTTCCATTTCCATCACTATACTCCTCTTTCCCATAGAGGGATTATAAACTAGAGCTTCAATGAATAAATATCTATTAGCAGCAGTATCTCTAAATGCATAACTCATATAGGGTCCGCTCATAAAACTGTTCTGCATATCCCAATTACCAGTGAACTCATAGACTTTACGTCCTTGGCGTATTACATTTCTATTAGTAGGTATATACCCCTCATTAGGGCTCATAAATGAATTATCTTCTATAGAGTGTACATACTTACCATTGACAGAATCTTTGACTGCTAAAAGATTATGTAGGACTGTATTTTCTTTATTTTCTATCCTAGATAAAGGAATATCATAAATAAGTACATTACTACTTCCTGAAGCGATATCTTTCTTATACCAAACAAAATGATCATTATTACTCACCAGCTTATAAGTGGCTGGAAGAGTAAGATTCACTCTAAACTTATCTTGAAGATAACGTGGATCAACAACGCTACCCTGTTTAATTCGCTTAGTAATCACATCAAACTCTGAACTTAAAATAGAGTTCACAATTGAATCTGAATTCTTCTTAAACTCATTTACTAGATCTGTTTTAGAATCTCCACTAACAGTAAAGTACATCTGTAAGTCAGCAAACTTATTCTTCTCTAGTTGAAAACTACTACTATTATAATTGTCAGAGAAAACAATAATATTTCGCCTACTCTTCGTACGAGAAGAGAATATATTAGGTGATATCTGCTCTAGTAATAACTTAGATTCTGGAGGAGAGATACTAGCGATAGGCTCAGCTAAATACTTACGGATACTATCCCCTACAGCACCATACCACAGCCTATCATTAATAACTACAAGTACCTGACTAGGCTCTTCTACACCATTACTTGTCTTGTCATTAACAGTTCTATCTCTACAACCTACTAAAGCAAGTAACAATACTATATAACAACCTAGTCTATTCACTTTTATTCTGTTTTACTTTTAATCTAATTAACTCTTAACTTCATTCCAGGTTTGATAGCATCAGAACCTTTCATATTGTTTAAAGACTTTAACTTAGTCACTGTCACACCAGCAAATTTCTTACTAATAGATGATAAAGAATCACCTCTCTGTACAGTATAGAAGTTACTCTTACTACCTTTATTAGAGGCTGATGCTTGAGCTACAGCAGTCTTACCAACCACAAGTTTCCTACCTGGATAGATAACATTGCTTTTCATATTATTAAGCTTCTTAAGTTCTGTCTGAGATAGTCCATACTTTCCAGCAATACTACCTAGGCTCTCCCCTTTCTTAATCGTATGGTATCTAGGATTAATAGAAGCACTCTCAACAATAGATTCTGCTACAATGCTATAATTAGGTTGTTCTTTTCTAGAATCAACATAATCAACATACGCATATACTTTAGCTTCATTAGATGCCATTAACCCAATCTTTTTAATTGGCAATCTTAAGAAATTCTGTTTACCACTATCATGTGGTATCACACCTAATTTATAAGTCGGATTAAGGAAACTAATTTCTTCTTTAGATACATCTAATAAGCTAGCAATTTGATCAAAAGACATTGTTCTCTTAACTGCTATAGTATCAGTTTCAACAACCTTTATAGGCGACTTCTTAGCTACAATACCATGCTCTTTAGCATACTCGAAGATATACATCGTAGCATAGAATGCAGGCAAATAGTTCTGTGTTTCACGTGGAAGATTTGGTCTAATATTCCAATAGTTAGTATATCCATTAGAACGACGAATAGCTTTACTCACGTTACCAGGTCCAGCATTATAAGATGCCAAGACTAAATCCCAATCACCGAACATACCATATAAATCAGAAAGGAACTTAGCAGCTGCCTCTGATGATTTTAACGGATCAATACGATCATCTATATAAGATGTAACTTCTAAGTTATATTGTTTCCCAGTAGGATACATAAATTGCCATAGACCAGTTGCACCCACTCTAGAACGAGCCACAGGGTTAAGTGCAGACTCTACGATAGATAAATACTTTACTTCTAATGGCACATTCTGTTTAGCTAATTGCTCTTCGAACATAGGGAAATAGTATTCAGATAAACCTATTAACCTCTCAAAAGAACGTTTTCTCTTCTTTAGGAATGAGTTAATCACCTTTTCTAATGTTTCATTGTATTCTACATTAAATGGAGTCTTCTCATTTAATCGTTTTAAACGTTCTTTTAAAAGCTCAGTAGGTAACTCATCTAAATGAATATTCTCATCATCGAAGTTTGCGTCAGCCAACTCACTTTCTAACTCATTAAACAAATCTTGATTTAACAACTCATTAAGCCAACGCTTCTCAATAGAAGCACTATTAGCATGGTTAACGAATGTCTTTTTGATAGAATCTAGATATACTGCAGGATCCATCTCCTTTTTTGCAGTTTCGCTCGGCGTACTTGGTTGAGTCTGTCCCATCGAGGAGAACGAGATCAACCCTATTGCCAATAAAGTAAATACTTTGTTATTCATCGCGCTATGTATTAAAAAATCCCTACGCCTATACATATAAACGCAGGGACCTACTATTATTCTTGTATTGCTTTTACTCCTGGTAAAACTTGTCCTTCTAACATCTCTAACATTGCACCACCTCCGGTAGATACATAACTCATCTTAGGAGCTAAACCAAACTGCTTAACAGCAGCTACAGAATCTCCTCCTCCTACTAATGAGAAAGTACCATTCTTAGTAGCCTCAGCGATGAAGTTACCAAGTTCGATAGTTCCATTAGCAAATTTATCCATCTCAAATACTCCTAATGGTCCATTCCACAAGATGATTTTAGACTCAGCGATCACAGGTTTAAGGCTCTCTAGAGTCTTAGGTCCTACATCAAGTCCTTGCCATCCATCAGGAATATCATTAGCAGCTACCACCTGTACATTAGCATCAGCAGAGAACGCGTCAGCTGCTATAATATCCACAGGTAAGTGTATCTGAACATTCTTCTCTTTTGCCTTTTTAAGAATTTCTAAAGCTAGTTCGATCTTATCATCTTCACAGATAGAATTACCGATCTTACCACCTAACGCTTTAATAAACGTAAAAGTCATACCTCCACCGATAATCATATGATCAATCTTATCTAAGATATTCTCAATAATTGTAATTTTAGAAGATACTTTTGATCCTCCTAAAACAGCAGTTACAGGCTTATCAGTACTGTTAAGTACTTTATTTAAACTGTCTATTTCTTTTGCTAATAAATAACCAAAGCATTTCTTCTCTCCGAAATACTTAGCTACGATAGTAGTAGAAGCGTGTGCACGGTGAGCAGTACCAAATGCATCATTCACATAAAAATCAGCTAGATCAGCTAATTGTTTTGAGAATGCTTCATCACCTTTCTCCTCCTCAGCGTAGTAACGCAAGTTCTCTAATAAAATGATATCACCTGCTTTACTAGCAGCTATAACTTCCTTAACTGTATCTCCTACGCAGTCATTAACGAATGTAACTTTATGACCTAAGATTTCTTCAGTCTTACTTACAATATGACTTAGTGAATACTTGTCATTTCTCTCTCCTTTTGGTCTTCCTAAATGCGACATTAGAATAGCTACACCACCGTCCTTTACTATTTTATCAATAGTAGGTTTAGCAGCTTCAATTCTATTTGTATCTGTAACATTAAAGTTCTCATCTAAGGGAACATTAAAGTCAACTCTAACTAGTACTTTTTGATCTTTAAAATCAAAACTATCAATAGATTTCATTTTTACGTATTTAAATATTATACCATAAGTTACACAAATATAAATCTTTTTCGATAGGAGACTACTTGATTATTATATTGTTAAGAGGTTATTTTAACAATATACTCTTACTACTATGTGATAAAACACCCAATAAAATACATTTACACTAATAAAAACTTAAAATATATAATTAAAATTTTCGTAATTAAACTATTTACACACATAAATATAAAATATACAGAACATATAAATATTTACTTAAAATATTTTACTCTACATTAAAATATCAAAAAACACAACTAAAAAGTCCTTACCTATACTACTATAACCTTATTTCATAAAGTAATTGTCAAGTCTAACAGATAAAAAGTATCTCCTTTTCAGAATATCCAACTGTTTAATGCAAAAAAACAAACCTGTTTTTCACGTGAAACTAATCTAAAATAATAATACAGTTCAATAAATATCCCCATTACTAAATGAACACCATTATCAGGATAAATACTTATATATTTATGATTGCTATTATTTTAAACACTTGATAATTAATTTATCTTTGCCTTATGCAATTTTCAGATATTATAGGTCAATCCTTCTTAAAAAATCACTTAATACAGTCAGCAGCATCAGGCAGAGTACCTCATGCTCAGCTATTTATTGGTGGTGAAGGTACAGGTACACTTCCGATGGCTATCGCTTATGCCCAATACCTACTATGTAAAAATGTAGGTAATGAAAACAATGGTGGAAATGAAGCTTGTAATATTAAGTTTAATAATCTAGCTCACCCAGACTTACACTTTGTATATCCAGTAGCAAATACTGAAGCCGTAAAGAAGAATGCGACTAGTGACCTATTTTCAGATCAATGGCGCTCATTTTTAAAAACGAATAAGTATGGTAGTCTATTTGATTGGTACACACATATAGATATTCAGAATAAGCAAGGTCAGATAGGTGTAGATGAAGCAAGTGAAGTACTTAAAAAACTATCGCTAAAGTCTTATGAAGGTGGCTATAAGATTATGGTAATCTGGATGGCCGATAAGCTAAATACTGAAGCATCTAATAAGCTATTAAAGCTACTAGAAGAACCACCTGCTAAAACAGTATTCTTACTAATAGCGGAGAATGAAAAGAACATCCTACAGACGATATTATCAAGATGTCAGGTGCTTAAATTCCCTCCATTAAATACCAGTGAAATACAAGAAGCGCTAATTCAACGTGAACAATGCGATCCTCAAGAAGCTGCAATAATAGCTAATCAAGCACAAGGTAGTTATAACAAGGCGCTTAGCTTAATGAATAACAAAGCGAATGCTTTGCCTTTTGAAAAGTGGTTCGTACAGTGGGTTAGAGCAGCCTTTAGAGCTAAGGGTAATGCAGCTGTAATACAAGAATTAATAGAATGGAGTGAAGATTTAGCTGCTTTAGGTAGAGAACAACAAAAGCAATTCTTAGAGTTCTGCATCGAGTTATTTAGACAGGCATTATTACTTAACTATCAAGCACCAGAATTGGTCTATTATAAAACAACAGTAGACAAGTTTAGACTAGAGAACTTTGCACCCTTCGTAAACGGTGGAAATATAGGGGATATATATAAAGAACTAAGTGATGCTATATACCATATCGAACGAAATGGAAACGCTAAAATGATATTTACAGACTTGTCTATAAAACTGACAAGGTTAATACATAAAAAATAAACAAAAGGCTGTCACGTAAGCATACGTGACAGCCTTTAATTTTATTCTTTCTTCTCTGAAGTAGCACGTTGATAGAGTTTAAGCTCTTCCCATGAAAACTGCTCTTCTGTACTCGCTTTTATTTCTGATAAAGGTTTCCCCTCATTACTATTAAAAAGTTGCTCTAAACTCTTAATACGAGCTTCTGGTAATACTTCTTTTAGCTCTATATGACCATCCATTATCAACTTCCCTAAATGAGAATAGATAGTCGTAGTCGTTAGTTTTCTAGTTAGTGCGATATCCTCTATGTTTGGATTTTCCTTCCACATCTCTAAAGTAGTTACAAAGGTAGATTTCTTCTTCTCCTTAGTACCGTTTTTAGGCGTAGAAGAGTATATCTCTATATCTTCTACCTCCTCTACTCCTAACTTAGTACTGCGTATCAGATTAGCGATATTAACCAAGTGATTTATCTTATATTCACTAATCTCGAGTGAGCGTAGATTCTCCTTACATATCTTCTTACCTTCTTCTATAAGCTTAAGCATTATAGATGCTTTCTTCATTTGTATAACAGTCTTTAATAAGGTCTCCTCTAGAGGTACTAACTCGTCATAAAGAGCTTTAGACTTCTTCGCTGTCTTAACTTGAGCAATAGTAAATAGCAATTCAAATACCATATGATCCATACGAGGAAAGAAATAATCATACGCCTTAAGCACACGTTCTTTCGTATATTCAAATCTAAATGGTTCTTCTGCAAACAACGCTCTCAACTGATTAACAAATTTCTCAGAGTGTATAACCATCTCATCTAAAGAGTTATTCATCTTCTGAGCCCAATTTCTAAAGCTATTCTTCTTACTGCGTTCTGTCTCTGCATTATAGCTATGTAAGTGCGAATGCCACTGTGTACTAAGGTTAAACCATGAATAAGTCTCTATTAGGAACTTGCCTAAGAAGTTCTTAGTTTCTAAACGCAGTTGTAAACTAAGTTCTTCAACTCCTGCTTTATTCTGCGCATAACTCATTACATCACCGTCATTGACAAGACCGTTCATCTGAATAGGTGATAATAAAACAAGTCCTTCTAATGAACGAAGTCTAGATAAAGCTACATAAGCCTGTCCTGGTAAGAATACTTTAGATACATCTAATATAGCCTTATCGAACGTTAGTCCTTGACTCTTATGCACTGTAATAGCCCACGCTAGTTTAAGAGGATAGTGACTAAAAGTCCCCATAACTTCCTCAACAATCTCCTTCGTATTAGGATCAACTGTGAACTTTATATTTTGCCATTCATAGCGTTCTACTTCAATGACTTCTTTATTCTCAAATTCTATAAATATCTCGTGCTTAGTTAGGGTCTTCACGATCCCCATCTTCCCATTATAATAGCGCTTCTCTGTAGAAAGATCATTCTTAATAAAGATGACCTGTGCCCCTACTTTTAGTGAAAGCTTAGCCTCTATAGGGTATATTTTCTCCGGAAACTCCCCCACTACTTCAGACATATAACTATATTCTTTGGTAGTCAATCCTTTAAGGGCATCTATATTAATCTGATCTGCCTTAGCATTATGTGTACTAAGTGTAATATATCCAGGATTATCCTTTATATTAAAAGTTGGATTAGTATATTTATTGAGCAGTGCTACATCCTCTTTAGACACATTATTGTTACGCAGATTATTAAGTAGATTAATAAATATCTGATCAGATTGTCTATATACTTTCTCAAGCTCTATATACAGTGGAGGATACTGACGTACTACTTCAGAATGAAAGAAAAATACTCCGTCGTAATAGCGCTTAAGAACATCCCATTCCTGATTCTTAACTACTGGTGGCAACTGTAATAGATCACCGATAAATAATACTTGAACACCTCCGAAGGGTTGTTGACTCTTACGGATAGTCTGTAGCATAAAGTTCATTGCATCTAATACGTCTGCACGTAGCATACTTACCTCGTCTATCACTAATAATTCCATACTAATAAACAATGCCTTACGAGCATTATTCATTAGCATATGACGTCTTAATGACACTCTATTCTCAAACTTAATGGTATCTGTAAATATAGGTGGATTCTTTGTATCTGGAACAAAAGCCGCAAAGGGCAAATGGAAGAATGAATGAATCGTAACACCACCAGCATTCAGTGCTGCTATTCCAGTCGGAGCAACTATTACAGCATTTTTATGCGTCGTGTTAATGATTTCTTTTAACAGTGTAGTTTTACCAGTACCAGCTTTACCTGTCAAGAAAATCGACCTGTTCGTCTCATTTATAAACTTAAGTACATATTCTGCTTCTGCTGAAAAATTATTCATTCCTATTTTTTTTACAAAATACGATAATAAAGTTGTTCTAAACTAAAAAAGCCCCTGTAAAAACAGAGGCTATTTCTAAAGTAATTCAAATAAATTACTTCTTATCTTCAGTTGCAGCAGCAGGTTTAGTCTCCTCTAATTTAGCAGGAGTAGCACTACCTTTATACTTAGCATTTAATTCTTTTACCATTACATCAGTGATGTCATTCCCTTCTTTACTGTAAATTACAGTAGAAGCATCCTCTGTATTAAACACATAATCAAGCTTGTTTTTCTTAGCATATTCAGCAATGTGTTCTTTTACTTTTTTCACAACAGCTTCCATTTCCTCTCCACTTTCTTTTTGTAGAGATTGCATAAGTGTTTGTTGTTTAAATTGTAATTCTTGTTCTTTCTTTTGTAGACCAGCAGCAGCTTGTTCAGCCCATGCTTGACCTTTTTGACGAGCAGTAGCTTGGAACTCTTGAACCTGTCTTTGGAACTGAGCTACTTCTGCTTCTAAGCTTTTTCCTTTTTCTTCAGATTGAATCTTGTATTTAGATTCCATATCTTTCATCTCATCATACTCTTTCATCAATTTTGCAGAATCTACGTAAGCAGTTTTGAATTCAGATGTTGGAGTTGCCGTATTATTACAAGAAAATAATAATCCTGCTATACCTAGCATTAAAATTGTTTTTTTCATTTTCGCTTTTTTAAACCTGTTGTAAATGTAATAAACTTTTTACAGTTACCTAAAAATAATTAGTATATAATTAAAATCTATCAATAAGTATTATTAACATAGGTAAACACAATCAAAACAGTCTCTTTTTAAACACTTAATTAGACAATAACTAAAAACTCTTATATATTCATCCCACTCAGTGATCCAAAACCTCTTAAATCGCTTTAAAATAAGAAATACATCTAATTACAGCTATAAATCCACTACAAATTAGATTATATACCTCCTACTCTTTTCTTAGGTAATAAATCAGAGAAGAATACTCTAAGTTATTACGCGCTTCTATATTTGACTTTAATCCAATGCGAAATGCTCTAAACCAATTTTTCTTACCTGTCTTATATTGTTCAGATAACAACGAAACATAAAAACTGTCGAACAGCATTGGGTAAGTTTCTACAAGTTCAAAATGATATGGATTAAAAAGTAAAGGAATAGATGACTGGCTAAAATGCCAAAGGTGTCGTGGTACATCAAACGCCGCCCAATGCTTTCCATAATATTTAGAATCGTACGAATTATAATTAGGAACTGCTATTAATAATGTTCCTCCTTTTTTTAAGATTCGTTGAAGAGATTTTATTTGTTCATCTAGATTAACGACATGTTCTAATACATGCCACATTGTAATTGCATCTACTGAATGATCACTAATGTTATCTAAACTATCGATCATAGTGATTCCCTTATCGATTCCCAATTGACGAGCATTTTGATTAGGTTCTAATCCTAGAGTTGTCCATCCCCTATTATTTCCTTCAAGTAAAAATTCAGCAGTACCACAACCTATATCTAAAAGTAATCCTTTAGTAGGATGTACTTCTTCTAATATTTTAAATTTATTCTGTATAGCTTTTGACTTGACTATTTGATACACTTTATCAAAGAAAGTTTTTTTACTATCCGTATGCGAAATATATTCTGGGCTCTCATAGTAAGAACCTAATTTATCTAATTCTGGAACAGGTTCAGTTTTTAGCAATTGATAAGTTTCGTCTAAATATAGTTCGAACTTTTCATTTGATACAGAGAAATCCTCTAC
>JBOFGJ010000653.1:0-2062 GCA_051649065.1 Flavobacterium sp.
AAATAACAAATTCAGGATCAAATTTCTCAGGAGGAAGTTCTTCTAGCATATCGCCAAGATTATCTACAACCAATCTAAAGACCTTTTCTGTTTGATAACTTATATCAACCATCCAATGTTCCTTACCTAGACATCGCAGTAATAAATCTGCTAAAACACTAACTTGCTCTGAAGTCAGCTCATCACTTTTCATTACCCTGAAGGCATCTTTTCTATAGTCTTTTAATAGTTTGCCCACCCAACGCTCATGCTCTCCTTCACTTAGCAAATAATCTTCCAATGCCATATACCCAGTATGTAAGGTAAACCAATTTATTGTTGATTTATCAATGCGTAAGGTAATCTCCACTTGATCACACTCATCATTTAAATCATGGCAACTATCATTCACTAAGGTTACGATATCAATACAATCTTCTAAATTATCCTCATAATAGAAGTCTTCTACAATCTTTAATATCTTCTTGGCGTATAACGACTTAAATTTAACTTCCTCGATTGTATCTAATGTAGCTACCATTTTTTTTAAATAGCCAAATAGAATACTTCTATTACTTTTATGTTGCTCTTCAGTAGGTATCTCTAAATCTTCGAATGTAATTCGTGGCGCTTGAATAAACGCCTCTAAATCACTTCCAAAATCAAGTAACACCAACAACATAAATTGATGAATAGGTTCACTTAAACTTCCCGTAGCTGTGCGATTATCTAACCAATTTAACCACTGATCAGTATTGTGAAAAACAGTTTGGACTATTTCTCGTCCTTCCATTTCTTGATTTACGCCTTTTGCCGTTAATAACCTAGGCAACTTGTATTCATAAGGGCCTATTTCAATATTTTCAAAAATCAACTCAACTAACTGATTTACAAAAGGTTTAAAAACTACTCGATCGCTATAGATAAACCATAGTGTCAAGAAACATAGAGGCAATTGTCCACTTGGCTTTTGTTGAAACTGAACAATGATATTTTTTTGAAACAACTCAGACAACAACTTTTCCTCTATATCAACAGATAGCCACGACACAAGTGCTGCATGCATTTTATACTCCAATGCTATGGGTAGATTAGCTGGGCGACGACTATAATAATACGCTTGTTGATAGTTCCATTGACTATCACAAAGTACTTCCAATAAAGGGTATTGTTTATAACTATCATAAAGACCTAACAGTTCCTGTCCTTGATCTAACACGACAAGACTCTCGATTAACACATCAGAAATAGTATTTGTTAAAGTCATATCTGCCTTTAACACATCTGCGAAGTGATTACCTGATTCACAAATCCAAAGTAGGAAGATATTATAAGGTGAGGAGTCATAGCGGTTACCAATACTCAAACTAGCATTTAACGCAGCTATAAATTCACTCCACTCTCCATTAAAAAAATCATTAATAAAAACATCTGTTGTGGCAAAAGGTCTTCTCTCAAAAGAACCATTGTCCAAACGAACACAATAATGACTATTTAAAACACTATTTTTAAGCTCCTCGTTAGGCAACCATGTATTTGACGTGTCTTCATTAATCAGCAACAGCTCTATAAGCTTAGCAGCTACTTTAAAAGAATGTCTCGGACTCTTTTGAACCAATATGCTTAATACATCAACAACCATTAAACGTATGCCATTCTCTTCCTCACTACTTGTATAATTTTTATAATTATCACCTATAAAAATAAGCATGCGATCTACCGCATCTACACTAGGGAAGTATTCCAACTCACAGACTTTGTTCCAGCCTGCAATAAGATTAAACCCGTCTAAAGTATTGTCAAATTCATTACCTATAAGATATAACTCCTTGGCAAGCTCATCTGTAAACACTAAATGCGCTGGCGCCTCTTCTAATAATTGAATTAGAGAATGACGAAGATTACGGCTAATCAATAAGCTTACAAAGCCTGAGTAATCCAATTCTACTTCCTGATGATCATAAAGACTAATAAAATCCACCCATAAGCGTATTTCATTGTCAGAAAAAGTATCTGTATGACGCTCGAATACAAAATGCGAATTAAACTTTTGAAGCAATAAACCGATGGCTTCATTTACAAC
>JBOFGJ010000654.1:0-2092 GCA_051649065.1 Flavobacterium sp.
TTCTCTATTTTTAGTTTCAAGATTACGAAGTTCTGATAGGTTTACTTTTACTTCAATGCTATTTAATTTGTATGAAAGCTCAGTTTGCTGAGCGATATTCTGCTTCATTGTTTCTTGCAAGTAAACTACTTGTTTAAAAAGTAGCTCAGTGAGTTCTGTAAGTGTTGGTTGCTGCTTTGCCATAATTATCGTCTTATCGTTCGTTTTTTCTTTTTAGTGATTTCAGGAGCATAGTCCTCATAGTAATTGCCGTAGGAGTTTAAAAAACTAAATAGACTTGCTGTGTTTGTATTCCAATTCTCAAATGAAATGTGTTTGTCTTGATCTTTAAGTAGAACAGTGTGAAATAAATCATCATTACATTTGGGAGTGTTATTTTCAAATAGTTCATTTAGTTTTAGATTGCGGTCAACTTCACTTGCTTTTAGATTTGTGTTAGTGGGTAAATGAATAAACCGGTATCCTTGAATATTGCCTTGTTTGTTTATACTTGGTTTTACTTCTATTTGATGCATACGCATCATATCGATATACTGCTGTAAGCTTTTAGGGTGCTCTTTTAAAACAAAGTAGTGCGCTTTTTTAATCTCTTGGGCTACTTGCTTCTGATTAGCTTTTACTTGTTCTTTTTTGTTTTCGTTTTCTTGTCTTATAGAAGTCCAACCATACTTTAAAGCTATTTCATGAGCAATGCGTTGTGCTTGAAATCCGATGTAATTATCCTTTAATGCTTTTCCTTTTTCATCAATACGATTAGCCAGTATGTGAATGTGCTTGTGCTCTTTTTCAGTGTGAACAAAAGCAATGTATTGCGCATGTTTGGGATCTAGCTTTAAACCAACTAAAAAATCATGGACAAGATTGTTTAAATCTTGATTTGTCATCTTCTTACTATCTTCAATAGTAGGTGAGATAACAACGGAGATTGTGTTGTTCTTACAGCGTGAGTTTTGATTTTGCAATATCTGCATAGTTTGAAACATATCTTTCGGAGTTTCCCCCGAAAGATTGTTTCTAACAAGTTCATAACCTTTTTTTGGATTAATCACATAATTAAAAAGAGCTGTTCCCCCAATACACGTTTTTGCTTTAGCTATCATATTATTTTAGTTTTTGAAGGTGATCTCTAATTAAATTTGAGGTTTCAATAGTAGCTTCTTTTACACCTGTGGTATCACCAAGTTTAAACAGGTTACCAATTCTCCTAAAGTTATCAGCAAACTTGTTTAGGAGTTTGTATACCTCAATTTCATCTTGTGTTAGTTTGTAGCTAAGCGCGTACCCAAGTGCAGTACTACGCAAGTACGCAGAAACGCTACAACCAATTTTATCTGCTTTGTTTTTTATAAGCAGAGATTCTGTTAGGGTAACTCTAAATTCTATCTTGTGTTCTCTTTTCATCGTCTTACCATTTTTGCGACCTTCGGGAGAAAAACGAGTGGTCTTTGTTCCGATTCAAATTTTCAATTTGTAAGGACAAAGACACATCTCGATAATTCTTACGTCAGTTCTTTACGGTTAATACTAAGTAAATAATCATTGAGATCTTTATAATCTTTATATTTCACCCTTGCATCTTTTGTAGTTAATGGAAATGCAGTGAGTAATTTATCTGTTGCTTTATCACCAGCTTTATCATTATCCAAGCAAGCGATAATACTCTTGTACTTTGACTCAAATACTACTTTGTTATCTAAGGTTTTGTACAAATAATTGTTTGGAGGTTTAATTAGTGTATTGTCTAAAGTAGAAACCGAGTTTAGGATGATATAATCAAACTTGTACTCTAAGTTTGGTTTAAGAGTGAGAAATGATAAAAAATCTATAAAGGCTTCAAATATAAATACGGTAGTTGAACCATTGTCTATATAAGAAATCGACTTAGAGCCTAAGCATATTTGGATATACTTGTTTCTGAGTTCCACTCCGCCAAGTTCATTTTGAAAACCTATTGCGTAATAGGCTTTGTCACCAATAGTATAATGTACTTCTTTGCAGTACTTCTGAACTATTTTAAGGCATAGACCTCGTAGTTTGATATAATGTATTAGGTATTTATTTCTAAGCGGTATGATAGCTGTAATTTGATAAT
>JBOFGJ010000655.1:0-16010 GCA_051649065.1 Flavobacterium sp.
CATGAAGCATGCTCTCTGTCACCAATACTAGTTCTAACAGTCCAGCTGCTCCTAGTGTATGACCAAAATATCCTTTAAGACTATGTGTGTGTTTAGACGCTAATGCTGATCTATCAAAAGCGATAGACTCCATCTCATCATTATAGTTAGTTGCTGTACCATGAGCAGATACTAGATCTACTTGACTAGCTGATATACCTGCTTCTCTAAGTGCACCTTGTATGCTTAAGTACAGTCCTTCTCCTGTACGCGATGGCCCAGAGATATGATTAGCATCTGCTATAGATGCTTCTCCTATTACTTCGAATACTGTAGTATCCATAGATTTATCAGCTGATAACAATACCGCTGCTGTAGCTTCTCCTAAAGTCACTCCCTTACGAGAAGCATCAAAAGGACGACATGGTTCATCACTCATCGCCTGAAAGCTATTAAATCCAGACACAACAAATGGTGTTAATTCATCACCAGCTAGAATATAAGCATCTTCACATTCACCCATCTGTATCATTCTCTTACCGACTGATATAGCTAAGATACCAGATACACAAGCATTACAAACCACAACAGGCTTAGTATTAAATCCAAACAAATCAGCTATGCGCTGTATCATAATATTGATATCAGCACCCTCAGCACCACTATGAGCTAAATCTGTAATATTTCCTTTTGTAGTAGCTAAGATTAATCGCGAAGTAGAGCTAGGTTTTTTCTTCTCTATTAATGGACTTAGAGCGATAATAAGCATCTGTTCTAATCGCGTATAAGTTCCCGAAATATTAAGTGCATTCCAACGTTCATGGATAACTTCATCAGCTATTTGACCTGCATAGAAATCTTCTATAAAACCAAGTTGTTTTACTTTCTTTATTCCTGTTTGACCTTCCTGTACTCCTTGCCATGTAAGTTGCTTATTAGCACCTACACTACTCAGACAAGAAGTAACTGTGATATATACTTTCTTCATACTACAATAAACCAACTGTTCTTTTCCATTGCTCATAAAAAGTAGGCAACTGCAATTGTAAGTTACCATCTTTATCTAAAAACACCTGTACTGTTTCTCCTGTACAGACTACTTCATCTTTCTGATTAAATATCTTAAACTTAAATATAATCTTCGCTACAGGAGTATTGATATAACTTGTCTCTACTCTTAATACATCTCCATACTTGACAGTCAACTTATGTGAACATGATGAAGACACGATAGGTGTAACATATCCGTTATCTATAGCGTCTAGATAAGATATCTTATACTTGCGACCGAATGCTTCACGTCCATCTTCAAAATAAGTAAGATAATTACCATGCCATACTATCCCTAGAGCATCCGTCTCATTAAAACGAACCCTTACTTCTGTTATCTCAATTAATGGAGATACTTCGTTATAAAGATCTTTTTTTCTTATCATAAAACAAGGCTATTAATAGTATTAGTATTGAAAACAAAAGTAGCAAAATAATCATATAGCGCGCTTCCCATAAGCCTCCATCCCTAAGTAAGATTGTATAATACCCCTCTAAAGCCCAGTTCATAGGTGAAGCATTAGCGATGTATTGCATTACTTTAGGCATAGCGAATGTAGGCACCCATACTCCGCTTACAGCTGCTAGTATAACAACAAAAGTAGCTCCAAATGGAGAAGACTGCTCTTGTGTCTTAGCCACCGTTCCTAAAAGCACTCCTAAAGATACTGCTGCTAACCCAGAAAATAGTGTTATAACAGTAAGTCCTATTAGGTTACTGCTAAACTCAAATGGTGCTAACCCAATCAATGGAAATATATATCTTCCTACTAAAATAATTAGATAGAACTGTAATAAGCATATCGTTAAATAAGTAATTACTTTCCCCCCTAACGTAATGATAGGAGAGGTAGGCATAGTATATAATCTGATATTTGTTCCTTGGTTTTTCTCTTTGACAATATTCATCCCAAGCGGGACAATAATAAAGAATATAGCAAACAAGCTCCATGCAGGTACATTGTGTTGTACAGCATTGGGAATCTTATTTATCTCTTGTTCTTTTGGGGCTATCTCTTTAAACTGAATCAAGCTCTCCTGTGCGAATATTGGTTGTGATTCTTTGCCATCACCCAACTGTGCAGCAAAAGCGCTGTATATAGTCTTATTTTCTATCGTAGCGACTATCTTATCTATCGCTCCTTTTACTCCTTCTTTAAATGAAGTCTGCAGTGCAGGATCGAAGTATAACTTTACTTCCTTCGGTGTGAATGTCTCTTGCGTACTAAGTGTATCGCCATCCATAAAGTATGTCACTACGCGATTAACATTACTGTCTATGCGCTCTTCTAACGAGCTACTCAGATTCTCGGGAATTACGATGGCCAACTGATACTGTCCTTTAAGAACAGCTTCTTTAGCGACTAGTTCATTTAAGGGGATATTGTTTATAGAAGTTATAAATTCAAAAGTACCAGACTGTTTTACTTCAGTTATTAACTTACTTGATATTTCTCCATTATCTTGATCTACCAGTAAGATTTCCATCTTTTGATTTGTGATATTCTCATAGGTGTTATTCTGTATCAAGGTAACTGTAATTACCAAAAATACAGGCATCACAAAGAGTATCGCCAATCCACCAAAGTCGCGAATCAACAACAAGAACTCCTTGCGTATGGTCATCCACAGTTTATACATCATCCCTAAGATTAGTACCAGTCAGAGATAAGAACGCTTGTTCTAAAGTCTCAGTTCCAGTCTTATTTTTTAATTCTTCACTTGTACCTAATGCATAGATACTACCTTTATCGATAATAGCTATTTTTGTACAAAGTTCTTCTACCTCAGCCAAATGATGTGAGGTATATAAAATAGTCGTTCCTTTACGATGTAACTGTTTAAGAAAATCAACAATAACTAACCTTGATTGTAAATCAACGCCTACGGTAGGCTCATCTAAGAATAGAATACGTGGCTCGTGAAGTATGCCTGCGATGAGATTCACTCTGCGCTTCATCCCACCTGAGTAGGTATCTACCCTCTTGTGCTTAAAAGCTTCTAGCCCTAAATAATCGAGGTAGTGATTCACTCTTTCTTTTAATACTTTGCCTTTCAATCCATACATACTTCCTAAGAAACAGAGATTCTCATAGGCCGTAAGCGTTGGGTATAAAGCATACTCCTGAGGAACTACGCCTATCTGTTGCTTTATCACACTATCATGTGTACTATAAGACAAGTCATTGACTAAAAGCTTACCTGAGGTTGGCTTAATTAATCCACACAACATAGATATCAAAGTCGTCTTCCCTGCTCCATTAGGACCCAAGAAACCAAAGAATATCCCTTTCTCTATACTCAATGTAAGGTCCTTCACTGAGAAGAACTCACTACCTTCGTACTTCTTATAAAGGCACTCGATATCTATTATCTTATCTTGCATTATATTGCTTTTTTCAATTTTTTAAAGAATACTTCTTCTCTATCCGCTAAGGTCATTAATTCTTTAGATAGGGCAGTATATACATCTTCTGTATTACTTCGTTTCTTATAAACACGAGCAGCATTCACTGCAAAGTCACGCCAACTATCACCAATCTCCGTCATCTCCTTAGACAGGTCCTCTAGAGCAGTATTTCCTATTTTATGTCCTGCCTCTTGTAAGAACGCAGCATATATAAATCTAAATCCTCCACCACCAGTTCCGATCTCCTCCTGCATACGAACCATCTGTGCTAGATAGTGATTCGCCTTAGCTACGCCTACCTTTTTAGGCCATTTCACTATTGCTCTAGCCACCATACGCATTCCCTTAACTCCTACTATTGGCACTGGAGCTAACATATCTGTGCACGTTTTCTTAATCGCTTTCTTAATCGCAACTTCCCAATCTATCTGTTTAGGAAGTTCTATTGGATAATATATCTGACCCTTAGGAGCAAAGGCTCCTTGTGCAAAACGCACTCGTTCTAATTCCTCTGGAGTAAGTAATGTAGTAGATTCCATTACTGGGTCACTAACTAAGAACTTACCATCTTCTTTGCCATAAACTACTAAGTTATGTGCATTAAAATGAAATCGATATTCATCAGGAAAGTAAGGCAAATGATACACACCTACCTGTAACCCACATGGGATTCCCTCAGCTATCTTTTGTTCAAGCACTTGTTGTGCCTTTGTTTTATTAGAAAACTTAATACGTTTAACCTTTAGCCCTAAACGCTTCGCTAAACGATTAAAAATCAACCCTGGCAGAGGGCGATAACTAATCGCAGGGGCATGGTTAACCTTAATAAAAGGTAAATAGACATAAAACAGACCAGAACCAAGCCCGAAAGCCATTGGTTCACTCATCTGAAGTCCTTGATTTATTAATAAATTTGAAGCAACACCATTTTCACAATGTGCTGATTGGTGATGTATAAAATCTACGATCATAATTTATTCTTTTCCCTTGAATGCTTTTAATTCCTCAATAGTGATACTAAAAGCATCTGCATACCTCTGTAATACTTTATTATTTAATCCTTTAAACACAGATGGTTTAAAATGTCTCTTTACTCTCCATTTCCACATTGATACATAAGCACATAGTGTCTGTATATCCATTCTGTGTACTTCCATATAATACACAATGGGGCTGCATATTCCATCGTATACTTGTTGCTTAGCCATATCTATACGCTCCTGTATTTGTGACAATGTAGCTTCTTGCACGATTGTTTTAGTATCCCATCCTGAACTCAATGTTGTTACATATTCTCCTTTATCATTTACAGCATAGCACAACTCTTTTATGTCATTCTGCTTTAGGCTACTCTTATCTTGAGGTACATCAGATTCTTTCATCGCTATTGTTTTTGTAAGAAGAGATTAAGTTCTGCACACATTATCTCAACATTATTTAATAGTGTATTTACTTGCATTACACAGATTACTGTATCATCTCCTTCTATTTTAGACACTAAAGTTCCCTTAGTTAATATCTCTTCCTCTACTTTAGGTAATCTTTTAATACTCACTTTTTTAATAGAACTAATGAATCCCAATACACGTACATTCTCCCTTTCATTATCATTATCATCAAAAAAGAATGATTGTCCAACTATAGCAGCACACGTTTGGGCAGCATTTTCTATCAAAGCTACTTCCTGTAACGTACCATTCTTTACGAAGATGTTATCCTCTTCTATTCTAAAAGTAGTACTCACAGTCACATTAGATATTTCACTAATGATATCAACCATCAACATAGGTTCACGATGAGGTAAGTAGTTTTGAATATCAATAGCCTTAGTAGATCTTCCCATTACTTACGTTTTTGCTAATACAGTCTTCATCGAACCTGAAGCTATTATTATTCCTTCACAGTAAGTTACTAGCTCGACTAAAGTCACTCCCATAAATTCTTGTAATATATTTACTTTAGTATAAATCCTATCTCCTACTTTAGGTAGACTATTTATATCTATTTTCTTAATCGAACCAATATATCCAACAGGAGCAGGCTCTTGACGTAAATAGAATTTATATCCAGTATGCAATGCCACTGACTGAGCCATGTGCTCTATTATACCTACTTCTCTTAATACACCATTACTCACACATAAATTACTCTGCTCTATTGTTAATCCAGCAGTTATTTCTATCTCAGTATATTCGTATAGCGCATCTACCATCACGATAGGTTCGCGCTGAGGTATCAACTGCTTTACTAAAGCTCTATCTATTATATCTACTAACTTATCCATTTACACTACTTTTAAATACGCATAAGCATAAGAGAATCGTCCACTCTCAGGTACTGACAACATGATGCGGTCACCTGATTTTAACTTACCTGAGTTCATCAGCTCTTCTAGCATTAAATATATAGATGCAGAACCAACATTACCAACCTGTTTAAGATTCATAAACCATTTATCTTTTCCTATTTCTAAACCAGCATCAGCAAACATCGTATACAAATTATCAACAAAGTAGTGAGACGAAACATGAGGTAAGAAATAATCAATATCATTAGGAGTAATATTGTGTTTCTCCATCGCCTTTTTCATGCTATCAACGCCACGTTGTAAAATATTTTCATTTAAAACTTTTACATCTTGTTTAAGAGAGAATACAGATTCTGTAAGCCATTCACTTGCTTCATAATCACTCCATGGTTTGATAGAACCATCCTCTAGCTTATCACCCCCTGCATACATGCACGCCTCTAGTTCATACGCATATGAGTAAGCATCCATCCATATAATTTCAAGGGAAGTTGTTTCACGAGGTTTACTTTCCAATAAAAAAGCCGCAGCTCCATCAGATAGCATCCAACGCAAAAAATCTTTTTTAAACGCAATAATAGGTGTCTGTTCTAACTCTTTTAGATTCTCTACTTCAGCTTCGAATCTCTCTGCCTTCATCCATGATGACACACGCTCTGAACCAGTACATACAGCATTAAGAGAGTTGCCTGACTTCACAGACATATAACCATATTTTAAAGCGCTCATCCCAGAACAACACACACCTGAAGCCGAATTAAGCTCCACTGATTTTGTCTTCATTAAACCATGTACCATAGCTGCATGAGATGGCAATAAATGATCAGGTGTAGAAGTACCACATGACAACACTTCAATATCTGAAAGGTCAAAATGGTCATCCTCTAATCCCTTAATACATTCATAAGTAAGGTCACTGTTAGTATGAGTAACATTGCCATTATCATCTATAGCATAATAACGTTGTACAATACCATTATTACGCAGTACGATACGTCTAGCTTTAGATTCTTTATTGTCTATCTTACCTAACTTAGCTTCCATATGATCATTATCAACAGCTGCATTAGGTAGAAATTTTGTACTTTTAGTTATATATACTTTACTCATAGTAATTCCTAATCAATTCCTTTAAAATACTGTTCATCTCTTTTAATCTTCCAATAGTTAAAAGGAAATAACAACAGATGAATAATATGTACGATAGGTGATATAAACCATATCGCTATAAATAAATAATAATTAAATATCTTTAATAATCTTTGTCTCTTCTTACTCTTATAGATAACCGACGACCATATCTTAAACATCTTATTAGCCTTTCGATCCATCGATACTAAAAAATGACGCACTTCTACAGCACCTAAATCTACTAATGCCTCTTGCATACCTAGATAACTATCTTTAAAAAGATAGTCTTTGATAACTGATCCAAAACGATCGCTATGTGCTATCTCTTCATCAGATATACCTGCTTTAGGCAAGAAACCCCATACTTTGCGTTGTTTACCACTAAACATCCAGTCTACAATAGTAATTACGCTAACCAAGTTAATATGGCGGTCTACTAAAGCTATATTGCCGACTAACTTAGCATCAACTTCTTGAAGTAGTTTCTTTATCTTTTGTTGTGCCATTACCCACATATTTCGACTTCCGCTAACTGTTACTACGGGAGTATCCTTAAATAAGGATTGAGCATAAGAGCTTTTTAAAAAAGAATTAATTGGAATAGAGGGGGACAGATACCAGACTTGATATCCTAAAACAATTAAATCATACTTTGTATTTAATACATCAACACTAGGAGGGATTATCTGCTGAGGTATTTGTTTGAATGATTCGGGGAAAACATTAAAAAAAGCTTCTTTCTCCCAAGGGAAACTAAACTCTTGTTCTAACTGTATATTACAGTACGTCATTTCGACATTATCACATTGCCTAAGTGGCTCTGTTAAACGGTCTATAACACGTTCCAGCTGCCCTGACTGTGAATAATATAAAACAAGTACTTTCTTCATCCTTACTACTTACTATCTGAATCCCAAAAATCATAATAGTTAAACCATTGTAACGGATACTCTTTTACTATCTGAGTAACACTGTCACAATATGATTTTAATAGATGCTGTGCATCTCTATGTTTTACCTCTACACGTCGAGTGTAGAGATGATAATGTAAACTGCGTTCTTTCATAACATATACATAAGCTACAGGGACTTTCATACGGGATGCTATGCTAAATGGTCCTGCAGGAAATACTGCCTGCTCTCCCAAGAACTCTTCTACTAAGACCTTCGTTCCAGGGAAATATCGATCTCCTGTAAAACAAATAATCTCATTATTAGTCAAACAATTATTAATCTCAAAAATATGAGACATGTCGTCTCTCACTATTATGAAATTAAGATTTGTCTTAATAGATATACTCTCAAAATACTCTTTGATAAATGAGTGTTCTCTATCAGTTGTTACTAGATTAATCTGACATTCAAAATCTATATCAGCAAAGAAATACTCAGCTACCTCGAAGTTACCAACATGGGCACTTATAAGTATAGCTCCTTTCTTTTCTTCTAGTAACTGTTTTAATACATCTATACCATCAAACTCATAAGTAAAACGGTCTCGTAAACCTAAAGAAATAGCGGTCTTATCTATCAATACTTGTCCAAACCTAAAGTAACTCATGTACATCATCATCACCGTCTTCAATACTGAGAATCCATGTCTATTATGCAAATAATAATACAGGGAATGATTAGATTTCCAAGCTGTAATTAAATAATAAAACGCTACAAATAATAAAACGCTATAAGCGGTTCTAATACCAAGCTTATTAATACAAAAAACAAATATTCTATATCCTATGAGAGTTCCTTTAGATTTACCTTGCCATTGTGTCATTCTAATTACTTTGCTGCTACTTTAGATTCTATAAGTGTATAAAAATCATGAAATGTTACAATATTAGTAAAATCAGCTTCCACTAATTTAACACCAAAGTTTGACTCAATTAATACGACTAAGTCTACGTAATCTAAACTATCCAAATCAAGACTTTCTTTCAAATTATTGTCATTTGCAATAACATCCTCATCAACTTCAAATTCTTCTACTAAAATTTGATTAATCTTTTCTAAAATCTCTTCGTGATTCATTTCTTATTTATATTTTTTTAACTACTAATGCTGAATTTGTTCCGCCAAATCCAAAAGAATTAGACAAATATATATCAAATTTTTTATCTAGTGTTTGCTTAGCAATATTTAATCTATCCGAATCTTCATCTCCATTTTCAAAATTTAGATTAGGAGCAATAAAATCGTTATTCATCATTAAAGTAGAATAGACAATCTCTGATGCTCCAGCCATCCAACATTCATGTCCAGTTAATGACTTTGTAGAACTTACAGATGGTGAATACCCCTTAAATACCTCATAGATAGCTTTCGCTTCATTAGCATCTCCAAGTGGAGTAGAGGTAGCATGTGCATTGATATACCCAATCTCATCTATCGCTACACCTGACTGCTCTATTGCTCTTCGCATAGCTGTAGCTGGTCCAGTTACATTAGGTGTAGAAATATGTCCTCCATTAGATGAAAAACTATATCCTATCACTTCTGCTATAATCGTAGCACCACGTTTCATTGCTGATTCATAACTCTCTAATATAACTGTAGCACCACCACCACTAGGTACTAATCCATTGCGACTAGCATCAAAAGGTCTAGAAGCTTTATCTGGGGTTACTCCTTCTTCAGCAAATACACCTAGTCCATCAAAACTGGCCATCGCATATGGATTAATCTCCTGTGCTCCACCGCAAATAACAATATCCTGTAATCCTCCTTTAATCATCAGATACCCTAAGCCTATTGCATGTGACCCACTAGCACATGCTGCACTAATAGTCATATTAATTCCTCTAAGTTTAAAGATAGTAGACAAATTCATCGTCACTGTAGAATTCATAGACTTAAAAATAGCCCCTGATCCTATCAATGCAGTATCTCTCTTCTCTCTAAATATATCTGTCGCTTCTATAACAGCATTAGACACGCTGTCATTACCATATAGAATACCTACCTCATGTTGTTCTAAATAAGCATCTGTAATACCTGCATTATTTAGTGCCTCTACAGTTGCTACATAAGCATACTCCGTTTCTTCTCCAATAGAGATACGCTGTCTCCTGCTTAATTCACTCTTTAAATCAGGACGTGGTACCATACCTGTATAAGCTGATCTAAAGCCTTTATCATGGCGTTGTTGGTCATAGATAATACCAGATTTACCCATATATAAAGATTGCTTTACTTCTTCTAGACTCAATCCTAGACAAGAATAAATCCCCATACCTGTAATTACTACTCTGTTATTCATATCTTAAGAATATATACCTCCGTTAATATTAATCACCTCTCCTGTAATATATCCAGCTTTATCCGATGCTAAGAAACCTACTAACTCAGCTACTTCTTCGGCTTTACCAAAGCGATTAGCTGGTATCATCTTTATGAGTTCCTTTTGATCTAAAGCTGCTGTCATATCTGACTCTATAAACCCTGGTGCTACAGCATTTACTGTGATATTTCTCTTTGCTACTTCTTGTGCTAGTGCCTTTGTAGCGCCTATAACACCTGCTTTAGCTGCGGAGTAATTCGTCTGCCCCGGAGTACCTTTTACTCCAGATACTGATACGATATTGATTACACGTCCATATCTATTGCGTAACATCTTTTGCATAAAGAACTGCGTTACATTATAAAATCCATTTAAGCTTGTTTGTAACACTTTATTCCAATCTTCTAACGGCATCCACATAAACAATCCATCACTAGTAATACCTGCATTATTTACGATTACCTCCACTATAGCAGACGGATTACTCTCTGTCCACTCAGTCAAAGTTGATAATACCTCTTCGTGATTACTCACGTCAAACTTGATAATCTCTCCTGTAGCGCCTAACTTCTCCACATTAGCTAATGTTTCTAAAGCCTTCTCTTTATTAGATTGGTAATTTATTAATATGTGATATTTCTGTTCTGCTGCAAGGCGCAAACATATTGCTCTACCTATTCCTCTCGATCCTCCTGTTACTATAGCAGTCTTCATATTTATTACTCTTTTATTTACTAAATAATTCTAAGTTATCATACCACTTATTGCCAAGCAATTCTCCTTTGGTATTGATATATCCCCATTTTTTATCTTTTTTGACTCTAGCTATTCCATCATTAAATCCTTTATCCTGAATCTTAAAAGAAAAACCAAGTGCTGTTATATCATATTCAAATGGTACTACTAACGTACCTTTAGTATCTATAAACCCCCACTTATTATTCTTTACAGCTGCTAATCCATCTTTAGAGAATGCTAATGCATCTGCATATTTATAAGGAATTACTGTTTCATTCTTTTCATTTATATATCCCCATTTCTTACCAGTCTTAGCAGCTATAAGCCCTTCAGACATTTGTCGTAAGTTATCATACATAGGAGGGATTAACCACTCGTGCTTAGCATTCACTACTCCCCATGATTTACCACTACGAGCTATGATATACTCAGGATTCTCTACATCTAGTATCTTATCCGCGCCGATAATCTCCTTAAACTTTCCTTGATAGACTATCCCAAAACAGTTACCACATTTAGCCCAAGTATATCCATTAATATAATTACCTATTTCTAAATATTCCACTGGTACTACTTCAATACCTTTACTATCTATAATACCCCATTTCTTATTAAGACATACCTTAGCATATCCATTTAAGAATGGGCGTATAATATCATACTTAGGTTCTACTATAACCTTAGCCGTAGCATCTATCAGTCCTACGCGTTCTTCTTTTTTATAGATAGCCACTCCCTGCTCGTTAAACTCAAACAGTTTATAATTAGAAAACGGAATTTTATGTCCCTGCTTATCAATATAGTATGTTTGATTACCCTTAGTAACTATTGCTACCCCTCCATTAAAACTACTAACAGAACTATAAATAGGTTGAATAGCAAACTCCCCTTTTGAATTAATAAAACCATATTCTTTACCAGAATAAGCTGCAGCGGCTAATCCATCTGAAAAGCCAAGTGCTTTATTAAATACAGGTTTTATAACAGTTTCACCTTTTTTATTTATAAAACCTACATTGCCATTGCTCTTAAATAATGCTAGTTCTTGACCATAATTGAATACAGTCATCATTAATAATCCTAGAGTAACTAAAAGTTTTCTCATATAGTTTTATTTCTTTAAATATTCTTTTACTTTTTGTAGGAATGGATACATCACTACATCTTCTACGAATGTAGGAATAATAGCTCGTACATCATTATACCATGCAAGAGTAGTAGAAGATAATTTATCCTTACAATTTAGTGCATCTACTGCCTGAGCTAATGTAATCATCTGTATAGACAGCACCTCAAAGCTGTTTTCTATCACTTTATCACATAGTACAGCTGCATTAGTACCCATACTTACTATATCTTGATTATCGTTATTATTAGGAATACTGTGTACATACATAGATGTAGATAATGTCTGACACTCTGCTGTGGTTGATGTAGCAGTGAACTGTACTCCTTGCATCCCAAAGTTAAATCCTAATTTACCTAAATTAACGAATGCTGGTAGCAACTCATTAATCTTAGCATTTAGTAGATAGTTAAGCTGTCTTTCTGATAACATAGTTAACCTAGTGATTACTAACTTTAGTTTATCCATCTCTAAAGATACATAGTCTCCATGGAAGTTACCTCCATGGTATACTTGCTTAGTTTCTAGATCCACAATAGGATTATCATTTGCAGAATTGATTTCATTCTCCAGTACTTTACCCACTGTATTAATCGTATCATATACAGGTCCTAGTATCTGAGGCACACATCTAATAGAGTAGTACTCCTGCACCTTATCTTTAAAAATATTTTCTTGATTATCACCAGTATATAAGTGCTCTTCTCTCTTTTTAATTAGTTTACTACTTGCTAAGTTATTACGCATTTTTTCAGCTATATACTGTTGTCCCTCATGGAGCTTAGCTTGATTAAGCTCTACTGAGAAATGGTCATCATACGTACTTACTATTTCATTAATAGCACATGACATCTTCACAGACCAATCTAATAAAACATTCGCATTACTCCAATTAAGTATTCCTATCCCTGTCATCACTGAAGTACCATTCATAAGTGATAATCCCTCTCTAATACGTATCTCTATCGGTGTCAATCCTTCTAATTCGAATACTTCTTTTGTACTTCTACGTTCTCCTTTATAGAATACTTCTCCTTCACCTATTAATACTAATGCCAAATGAGCTAACTGTACTAAATCTCCACTAGCACCTACACTACCATGGGCAAAAATAAGAGGAGTTATATTTCTATTCAATAACTCTTTCATCAGTTTAATTACACTAAGATTAATCCCAGAATATCCTAATGAAAGTGTGTTTAGACGTGCTAATATTGCTGCTCTTACCTGCTCTACAGATAGCGGATTACCAATACCTGAAGCATGACTTCTAATTAGATTATACTGCAACTGAATACATTCATCTTCTTGAATACGATACTGTGCCATAGGCCCAAAACCAGTATTCACACCATAAATCACTTTATTTTTAGAAAAATCTAACAAAAAAGAGAAACTATTTTCTACACGAGTTACTAACTCATCTGACAGTATTATATCTTCTTTATCACTTAATATTGTTATAAAGTTTTCAAGAGTCAAGAAGTCTTTTAATATATTCATTATAAGTATGTTATTATTTTTTGATTATATGCTTTTAATTATTGATTAATGTCAATAACTTTGATGTACAATATATTAAGGCAAATTTAATACTATTAACATAATAACAACTATAAAATGCTTATTGAAAATGTAGATGTTTTAGTCATCGGAGCAGGACCCTCAGGTAGTGTAGCAGCAAGCTATCTGCATAAGATGGGTGTGAATGTAAAAGTAGTAGAGAAAACTAAGTTTCCTCGAATTGTTGTAGGTGAAAGTCTTATACCGCGTGTTATGGATCATTTTGCTGAAGCAGATTTATTCCCTGCACTAGATAGCATGGGGTTTCAGAAGAAACCTGGAGCTCGCTTTATTCGTGGCAACGAGATATGTATTTTTGATTTCAGTGATAAATTCTCTGAAGGTTGGGATTGGACATGGCAAATACCTAGAGCTGATTTTGATTTAGCTATTGCCAATGAAATGATTAAAAAAGGAATAGATCTAGAATTCGAATCTGAAGTAACTAATATAGAATTTAATGGAACTGATTCTATTACCTCTATTATAGATAAAAATAAAGAAGTAAAACAAGTACATGCTAAATTCTTAATAGATGCTAGTGGATACGGACGTGTATTACCACGCCTACTTAAATTAGATGCAGCTTCTAAATTAAGCCCTCACTCAGCTATATTTAGCCATATAAATGATGTTCGCAGACCTGAAGGTGTAGAGGGTACTCAGATTTCTTTTGATATATTAGAAACTAAAGTTTGGCTATGGGTTATCCCATTTTCTAATGGCAATACTAGTGTAGGAATAGTTGGACCTACTGATTTTATTGAATCTCTTTCTACTAATGATTCTACTAAAGAAGCACTAGAAAAAGCTATTACATTATCAGACTTCTACATTAACCGATTCGGTGATTTACCTTTTGAGTTTACTCCTATTAAGTTAGCTAATTATTCAATTAGTGTACAAAAAATGTTTGGAGATGGATATGTACTAACTGGTAACAGTACAGAGTTCTTAGATCCTGTATTCTCGTCAGGTGTATGTTTTGCAACAGAATCAGGTATGTTAGCAGCTAAATTGGCATTAAAGCAAATCAAAGGGGAAGATGTAAACTGGCAACAGCAGTATAGTGATCATATGAATAAAGGAATTGACGTATTTACTACTTATATTCAAGAATGGTACACAGGTAATCTACAGGAATTATTCTTTCATCAACCTGAGAACCCCGATGTGAAAAGAAAAATATGTTCTGTATTAGCTGGTTATGTTTGGGATGAAGATAACCCTTTCGTTAAGAAACACGACAAAGTCATTAGTAATATGGCTCATCTAATCAAAATGGAAAAAGAAGGTAATAATCAGCAATAATATTATACCTAAGGTCACTTGTAACAGAGTGACCTTTTTTTTGTACCTAATTATAAGCTAATCAAATCATGGATTATAAAATTTAAAAAATATGTCTTTTAAAACCAAGATTAAGCGATAGACATATAAACGAAAAGCAATTATACAAAATAGCTCTGAATTTATGAAAGGGCTGAGTTTAAAACAGCCCTGTGGACTGTTTTAAAACGAAGAGCCTGCAGTAGCAAGGCATGTAGTATGGTTTTAGAAGAAATGAAAGAGAGAGGAAGTAGAAATACTTTGCAGTATTTGGCTAATGCTTAATTTGGGTTAAACATTATCTCTTACATTAATATATAAGTCTTTTAAACTATAAAAAAATGATAGTTCTCCTACCCTTGATAAACATCTTATAAATTTGTTTGCCTACTATTCACCCCAAGCATTTACCAAAAATCAGATAAAAACCTCTCTATTAATTTTTTATTTTTTTTTACTTGTTCCTTTCCTAAACAACTAAGAAAATTACTTTTTAGACCACCTAAACCATCTCTTTTTTTGATTTTTCACTTCCAAATACAATCTAAATCATCATTTTCCCAATTTTTTATCTTTTTTTTTTAAGCACAATTTTAAATAAATCATTGTTTATCAATCATTTAACTAATATTCCTTCAATCAACTAATTTCCTCAGACGCCCTTTGCACCCAGTAAATTCAAGCCTTTTGTTGGAATGATAGGACATTAAAAGGACAATCATTGGACTATACTTGGGCTGAGAAGGTTTTTGTCCTTGTATAGTCTTATTATTCTTCTCGAACTTTTCCTCAAAGGAAAAACTTTTCTACACACTACTCACAGTAAAAACAATATAAAATCAACACTTATAAAAGAATAAAAAAGGCATGAGAGATAGGTATATATTTACCCTTAATCATAGAGTAGTATTTCCGTATTTCTCAGTTCAAAAATTGAATGTTTTTATAGTCTCTTAAAGAATAACATTGATTATTTTTTTGATGTATTTACAAGTAAAAATTTCCCCTATAAAAGATGACATAAAAGAGTTTTTAAAATCTAGTTTTTTACTTAAAAACGATCAGTATTTGCATACGTAATAGTCAAAAAAGTACC
>JBOFGJ010000656.1:0-11612 GCA_051649065.1 Flavobacterium sp.
AAAAACTAAATTAGTTGATTTAGATCTTTCAGTTAGAGCATTGAATTGTTTGAAAGCGGCTGAAGTAGATACATTAGGAGACTTAGTATCTTTTAACAAAAATGACTTAATGAAATTTAGAAACTTCGGTAAGAAGTCATTATCTGAATTAGAAGAGTTAGTAGCTGTTAAGGGACTTAATTTCGGTATGGATCTATCAAAATACAAATTAGATAAAGAATAAACTAGACTGTGAAGTCTAAATTCTAGCAAGAAATGAGACACGGAAAGAAAATAAATCACTTAGGTAGAAAAGCTGGACATAGAAATTCTATGCTTGCTAATATGGCTTGTTCGTTAATCGAGCACAAGCGTATCAATACTACTGTAGCTAAAGCTAAAGCTTTAAAGCAGTTTATTGAGCCATTAGTTACTAAATCAAAAACTGACGATACTCATAACCGTCGTGTTGTGTTTTCTTATTTAAGAGACAAAGACGCTGTTACTGAACTTTTTAGAGAAGTTGCTCAAAAAGTTGGAGATCGTCCAGGTGGATATACACGTATTATTAAATTAGGTAATCGTTTAGGAGATAATGCTGATATGGCAATGATTGAATTAGTTGATTTCAACGAAATTTATAATGTTGCTAAGAAAGATGCTAAAAAATCTTCTACTCGTAGAGGTAAAAAGAAGGCTGCTGATGCTCCTGCGACAGAAGTAACTTCTACTGAAGCTGAATCTAATGAATAGTATCAACAAAATTTATTTTGTTTATTTATAATATTAAGGACATCCTTTTAAGGATGTCCTTTTTTTTTTATTTTTGCAATAGTTTAAATACAACACAACAATTATAATGGAGTATATAGAAAGAGAGAAAGCAGTTATAGTTTTAAACGATGGAACTGTTTTTTTTGGTAAGTCAGTAGGTATTGAAGGTACTGCTGTCGGTGAGATTTGTTTTAATACTGGAATGACTGGATATCAGGAGATATTTACAGATCCTTCTTACTTTGGTCAGATTATGTTATCTACTACAGCTCATTTAGGAAACTATGGTGTTAATGTAGATGAAGTTGATTCAGATGGTATTAAAATAGCTGGTTTAGTATGTAAGAATTTTAGTTACTACCATTCTAGACCTAATTCTGAATCTGACTTATTATCTTATCTAGAGAAGGCGAATCTTATTGCAATTTCTGATGTAGATACACGTGCTTTAACAGCTCATATTAGAGATAATGGCGCTATGAATGCCATTATATCAACGGATGGTAAATCTATTGGCGTGTTAAAGGATTTACTTAGTCAAGTTCCTTCAATGGACGGATTAGAGTTATCTTCTAAAGTGTCAACTAAGGAAGCTTATTTCTTTGGTAATCCTGATGCGAGTTTTAAAGTTGCTGCGATAGATTTTGGTATCAAGACTAATATCTTACGTTGTTTTGAAGAGAGAGATTGTTATGTAAAGGTTTTTCCATATAATGTTTCGTATGAACAATTGAAAGAGTTTAATGCAGATGGTTATTTCTTGTCTAATGGGCCTGGTGATCCTTCAGCTTTAGCTAAATTAGGTGTATTAACTACAGTTAATGAGGTTCTAGACTCTGGTATACCTGTATTTGGTATTTGTTTAGGACATCAATTGATTGGACTATCACAAGGTGTTAGTACTTTCAAGATGTTTAGTGGGCATAGAGGAGTTAATCATCCTGTTATGAATTTAGAATCTACTCAAGGTGAAATTACTTCACAAAATCATGGATTTGCTATTAATAAAGAAGAATTAGCTAATCATAGTAATTTGGAATTAACTCATATACATTTAAACGATGGAACTGTGGCAGGTATGAAGATGAAAGATAGAGATGTGTTCTCTGTACAGTATCATCCTGAATCTAGTCCAGGTCCGCACGATTCACGATATCTATTTGATATTTTTGTTGAGAATATGAAAAAACAAAAGGGGAACTACTAAGTAGTTCCTTTGCTGTATATGTTAATTTTATTCCATCTGTTATTTATTTAGGTAGAATTAAAGTTGTAAATTTGTTATACTAAATTTTTAAGACACAATTTATGAGTACAATTATTAGTGTGCACGCACGTCAGATATTAGATTCGAGAGGTAACCCTACTGTAGAAGTGGATGTAATTACAGAAAATGGTGCATTAGGTCGTGCAGCTGTTCCATCAGGTGCTTCAACTGGAGAACATGAGGCTGTTGAACTGCGTGATGGTGGTAAGGCTTTCTTTGGAAAGGGAGTTTTAAAAGCTGTTGAAAATGTTAATAATACTATTTCTGAGCATGTAGTTGGTGTTAGTGTTTTTGAGCAAAATACTATAGATCAATTAATGATTGAATTGGATGGAACAAGTAATAAAGGTAACTTAGGTGCTAACGCTATTTTAGGAGTTTCTTTAGCAGTGGCTAGAGCTGCAGCTGCAGAGCTTGGAATGCCATTATATCGTTATGTAGGCGGTGTTTCTGCTAATACATTGCCAGTACCTATGATGAATATTATAAATGGCGGGTCTCACTCTGATGCTCCTATTGCTTTTCAAGAGTTTATGATTATGCCTGTTAAGGCAATCACGTTTAGTCATGCAATGCAAATGGGGACTGAGATTTTTCATCATTTGAAGAAAGTTCTTCATGAGCGTGGTTTAAGTACTGCTGTGGGTGATGAAGGAGGATTTGCGCCTACTTTAAAAGGAACAGAAGATGCATTAGATTCTATTAAATTAGCAGTAGAGAATGCAGGATATAGATTTGGTGATGAGATTATGATTGCTTTAGATTGTGCTGCATCTGAGTTTTATGTAGATGGTAAGTATGATTATACTAAGTTTGAAGGAGAACTAGGTAAAATACGTACATCTCAAGAACAAGCTGATTATCTAGCAGATCTTGCTAGTAAGTATCCAATTATCTCAATCGAAGATGGTATGTATGAAGATGATTGGGAAGGATGGAAGTACTTAACAGATAAGATAGGAGATAAGGTACAATTAGTTGGTGATGATTTATTTGTTACAAATGTTGCTAGATTAGAAAGAGGAGTAAACGAGGGAATCGCTAATTCTATTCTTATTAAAGTAAATCAAATCGGTACTTTAACTGAAACAATCGCTGCTGTGAATATGGCGAAGAATGCTGGATTTACATCTGTTATGTCTCATAGATCTGGTGAAACGGAAGATAGTACAATTGCTGATCTTGCTGTGGCATTAAATTGCGGACAGATTAAGACTGGTTCTGCTTCTAGATCTGATCGTATGGCGAAGTATAACCAATTGTTAAGAATTGAGGAAGAGCTAGGTGATATCGCTTACTATCCTCAAGGAAATGCATTCAAAATTAAGAGATAAGTTGTTTTAATATAAATACAAGCGGTAGATATCACTGATATCTACCGCTTTTTTTGTTGAATAACGTCAATAAGTATGGCTGAGAAGGTTATTTAACTATTTATGATTGTTGGTTTATTATTTGATATTTAACTATTTTAGTATTTATATGGTAATTTTAGTTGTCATATTTTTTCATTCGTTTTGTTTGAATGTAAAAGGTTTTTTTTGTGATATTTTTTAATATTTTGTTTTGGTATATAACTTGTATGTATGCATAATAATTCCTATCTTTCCTACTGAAATGCTACTAATAATTTTAAACAAGTAGCATATAAAACTTGTATAAAATAAAAAAAACAACAATATGTCTAAAACAGCTTATATAGAAGTTGACGGTGTAAGACACGAGTTTCCTGTGTTAGTTGGTACTGAGAACGAGGTAGCAATTGATATTTTAAAATTGCGTTCTTTAACTGGAGCTATTACATATGATCCAGGTTATAAAAATTCAGGCTCATGTAAAAGTGCAATTACATTCTTAGATGGAGAAGAAGGAATCTTAAGATATAGAGGATATTCTATTGAAGATTTAGCAGAAAATTCTAATTTCTTAGAAGTATCGTATTTAATTATTTTTGGTGAGTTACCAACTCAAGAACAATTAGAGAAGTTTGAAAATGATATTAGAAAATATTCATTGGTTAATGAAGAAATGAAGAATATCATTGATGGTTTCCCTAAAACGGCTCACCCAATGGGAGTTCTAGCTTCTTTGACTAGTGCTTTAACTGCATTTAATCCTAAAGTTGTTGATGCTGATTGTCAAAAAGACTTATATGAAGCAGTGTGTAAGACAATGAGCAAATTCTTAGTAATTGCTACTTGGACATACAGAAAAGCTAAAGGTTACCCTTTAAATTACTATGATAACACGAAAAGTTATGTAGATAATTTCTTAAGATTAATGTTTGCTTTGCCAACATCACCTTATGAAATTGACCCAGTGATTAAGAATGCAATCGATAAATTATTTATTCTACACGCTGACCATGAGCAAAACTGTTCTACTTCTACAGTACGTATAGTTGGTTCTTCTCATGCAGGTTTATTTGCTTCTATTTCTGCTGGTGTTTCTGCATTATGGGGACCATTACATGGTGGTGCTAATCAAGCAGTATTAGAGATGTTAGAAGCTATTCAAAATGACGGTGGCGATGTTGAGAAGTATTTAAATAAAGCTAAAGATAAAGATGATTCTTTCCGTTTAATGGGATTCGGACATAGAGTCTATAAAAACTTTGACCCAAGAGCACGTATCATTAAGAAAGCTGCTGATGAAGTTCTTTGTAAATTAGGTGTTGATGATCCTGTCTTAGAAATAGCTAAAAAACTTGAAGAAGCTGCATTAAAAGATCCTTATTTTGTTGAAAGACACTTGTATCCTAATGTAGATTTCTATTCAGGTATTATTTATAGAGCATTAGGAATTCCAACAGAAATGTTTACTGTAATGTTTGCAATTGGACGTTTACCAGGATGGATTGCTCAATGGAAAGAAATGAGAATTAATAAAGAACCAATAGGACGTCCTAGACAGTTATACATTGGTGAAGGATTAAGAACTTTCGTTCCAATGAAAGATAGAAAATAGTATATTTTATATAAAAAAGGCATCAGTATTCGGTGCCTTTTTTTATTGTATTTAGATTGATAGTTAGATTAGGAGTTATGAGTATTTTACTATATTTGTGGAAAATCACAAATTATGCTTAAGTTAAATGTAAATAATGAAACTTCGAGATTGCGGGCCGTGGTCCTTGGTACTGCTAATAGTATCGGACCCACACCTACAGTAGATGAAGCATACGATCCTAAATCGTTAGAGCACATTAAGGCAGGTACTTATCCTGTCGAGTCAGATATGATAATGGAAATGGATGCTTTTAATAGAGTATTTGAAAAATACGATGTACAGGTCTTTAGACCTAACTTAATTGAAGATTATAATCAAATCTTTACCCGCGATATTGGATTTGTTATTGAAGACAAATTTATTAAAGCGAATATTCTTCCAGATCGAGATCGTGAATTAGAAGCAATTCAGTATGTCTTAGATCAAATTAACCCAAATTCTATTATATCGGCTCCTGAAGAAATACACTTTGAGGGTGGTGATGTAATGTTATGGAATGACTATATTTTGATAGGAACGTATAAACGTCCTGACTACAAAAACTATATTACAGCGCGTACAAATCAACTAGGTGTTGATTTTATTAAAGAATTATTCCCAAATAAAACAGTGCTTTCATTTGACTTAGTTAAGTCTAAAACTGAGCCACGTGATAATGCTTTGCATTTAGATTGTTGTTTTCAACCAGTTGGAAATAACAAGGGAATCATATATAAAGGAGGTTTTTACGATGAGAAAGAGTACTACGGTTTAGTAGACCTTTTTGGTAAAGACAATCTATTCCACATTGAAAGAGAAGAAATGTATCATATGTTTTCAAATGTATTTTCGATAAGTCCTGAAGTGGTTGTTTCTGAACGAAACTTTACTAGACTAAATAATTGGCTAAGAGAAAATAATTTTACAGTAGAAGAGATACCTTACGCAGAAATTGCAAAACAAGAGGGATTATTAAGATGTTCTACACTACCTTTGATACGTGATTAAAATATAAGATATGAATCAAACAACTAATACCATACTAATGATTCGTCCTGTGGCGTTTCGTATGAATGAACAAACAGCAGTTAATAATTTTTACCAAAAAGTTCTTGATAACACTACACCTGCTACAGTTAATGCTAAAGCACAACAGGAGTTTGATGCCTTCGTTGAGAGACTTAGAGGAGTAGGAGTGAATGTTATTGTTGTTGAAGATACGCTTAGTCCTGATACACCAGATAGTATTTTTCCTAACAATTGGATCTCTTTTCACGAGTCAGGAGATGTAGTTCTTTACCCTATGTTTGCAGAGAATCGCAGATTAGAGAGACGTGAAGATATATTCGAAATCTTAGAAAATGAAGGATTTGAGATAAATGATGATGTATGGGATTATACTTCTGCAGAAGAAGACGAATTATTTTTAGAAGGCACAGGAAGTTTATTATTAGATAGAGCTAATGAGAAGACGTATTGTGCACTTTCACCTCGTGCAGACGAAGGTTTAGTAATTGAGTTCTGTGAGGATTTTGAAAACGATCCTGTTATTTTTGAAGCTTATCAAACTGTTGGTGGTGAGAGAAAACATATCTATCACACTAATGTAATGATGTGTTTAGCTGAAACATTTGCAGTTATATGTGCAGATTGTATTGATGATAAACAAGAAAGAAAGACTGTTTTAAATAGTTTAAAAAGTAGTGGTAAAGAAATTATTACCATTACGGAAGATCAGGTTAATAATTTTGCTGGAAATATGTTACAAGTGAGAGGAGCTAATGATCAACGTTATTTAGTGATGTCTACTCAAGCTTATAATAGTCTAGATGAAAATCAAATTAAGGCTATTGAGAAGCATTGCCCTATACTGCATAGTAGTTTAGATACTATTGAAGCTTGTGGTGGAGGTAGTGCTAGATGTATGATGGCAGAAGTTTTCTTACCAAAAAAATAGTGTATATTTGCACCCTTATCAAAAACGAAGCTTTGTCTTCGTTTTTTTATTTTTAAATATATTATTTAAATTGATTTTAAATAATATATTTATTTATATTTGCAATCAAGAATCTATCTAAATAAATAAAACAGATAAATGAAGCGTAATAACATATTAGTACTTAGTGCTTTTTGTGTAATGCCTATATTAACAATGGCACAAGTACATGATACGATAACGCCACCAAATTCTAATCTAGGAGAAATCGTAATATCAGGACAGTTTAGTCCACAGTCTATTAATAAAGCTGTTAATAATGTTACGGTTTTAAATAGACAAAGGTTAGAGAATTTAGGAGCAGTAACATTAGCTGATGCTTTAAACCAAGTAATGAATATATCTATTCTACCTAATGCTGGTACTGGTAGATCTTCAGTTAAAATGTTTGGTTTGGATGCACAGTATTTTACTATCCTAATTGATAATGTCCCTATGATTTCTGATGAAGGTATTGGTAATAATACAGATTTGACACAGATAAACTTGGATGATATCGAACAAGTGGAAATTGTAGAAGGGGCTATGGGAGTAGACTATGGTGCTAATGCCGTTACTGGAATTATTAATATCATTACTAAGAAAAATAATTTACATGACTGGAACGTTAATTTCTTTACACAAGAAGAAACAGTTGGTAATGAGTATAATCTAAAGAATAAAGGTAAGCATGTTCAAGGTTTGACTTTAGGACATAATATAAGTGATAATTTATATGCAAGTGTAAGTTATACGCATAATGATTTCAAAGGTTGGTATAACGACAAGAAGGGGTTTACATATTTTGGTGATGAGAATAAACGTGGCCATGAATGGTTGCCGAAAAATCAGAATAATGTAAAAGCTCTTTTAAATTATCATCATAAGTCATATAGAGTTTTCTATAAGTTCGAGTATTTTGATGAAAGAATGAAAGACTATGCTAAAACTTTCGAAATGAATGAAGATCCTGTTTTTGAAATGATAGATCCTATAGCGAAAGATAGATTAGTCAATACTAAACGTTGGGCTAACATTTTAAATACTTCGGGTAATCTAAAAGATATTCTTCGTTTTGACTTGTCATTTACTTATCAGAAACAAGAGCGTGATATTGATTTCTATCGTTACCGCATTAAGTATGATGAGAAGTTTGATAGAAATTCTTATAAAAGCGAGAGTAGAGAGGTGTTTTTCTCGAGAGGAACTTTTAGTGACTTTATTAAATGGGAGAAAGCTAAGTTTCAAGTAGGATATGAAGTAGCTAATAGCAAGGGGTATTCAATAATGAGTGAATCACTAGGTGAGTCTCCTCAGAACAAGTCTCTAGGGAGCTATGATTTTTATGCGTCTTCGGAGATTAATGTATTACCTAATTTTATGATTAGACCAGGATATCGTTTAATGACATCTAATACATTTGATAGTCAGCATGCGATGAGCTTAATGTTAAAGTATGTATTGCCTTATGATTATGAAGTAAGAGCTACTATTGGGACCTCTCCACGTTTGCCTAATTACGAGGAATTGTATACATATTTTGTAGATGTTAATCATGACTTGCAAGGTAACCCTAATCTAAACCCAGAAAGTGGAAAGACATTCTTCTTGAATGTTAAGAAAACTTTCGAGTTCACAGATGATCTGGAGTTTAGTACTAATCTTACTGGACGTTATTTAAATATTCAAGATAAAATAGACCAGATACAGGTTATTGATCCTGATGGTTTAAAGTTTAAATATGAAAATGTGAACCGTTATCGCAATGTAGGTGTTACATTTTTAAACCAAATGCGCTGGAAGACATTAGATATAGGGTTAGGATTTACTTATTCTGGTTCAGCTCAGCAAATATATGGAGCTCCTGGAGATACTGATAAGTTCTTGTATACTCCTGAGGTGACAGCTAATGTTAGTTATAAGTTACCTTCTACAGGAACTACTTTTTCATTATATTATAAGTATAATGGTGAAGAGTATAGATATAAGATGGAAACAGATATGTTTGGGGAATACTATATAAAAGGGAAACAACAGAGTTACTCTTGGATGGATTTAAGTATTCGTCATCCTTTCTTTAAGAATATGCTCTTTGCTACTGTGGGTGTACGTAATATGTTTGATGTATTATCACTTACTTCTACGACTAGTTCTGGTACGGCACATAGTACTGGAAACGCTACTCAGCAATTAGGTTATGGACGTAGTTTCTTTTTGAAATTACAGTATAAATTAGGTTTTTAATAATGATGAAGTATTTATTACAAATAGGATTAGTTCTTTCTTCTTTTTTCATGTTGACCTCATGCGAAAAGGACTCTAAGAATGGTAATAATGAGACAAAGGAATTCATAGTTGCTTTTGAAGAGCAGTCTATAAGTTATAGTGAGATAAAAGATAGTAAGGAACTTAAGATTGTTTTTTCTGAGCCTGCACTATCAGATGGTAGTGTTGAATTGCGCCTTACTCCCACTAAAGCGATTTATGATGTTGACTTTAGTACTGTACCTAGTGCTAAGGAGAGTATTGTGACTGTACCTTTTATTAAAGGAGCGAAGGATGTATCCTTTTTATTTAAGAACTTGATTTATCCTTATGACCGAACCGATAAGACGATTCAGTTTGATATCGTTAAAGTAAATTATAGTGCTAAAGAAGCCAAAGTTCAAGGTTATAATGTTATGGTAGTTAGTTTCGATACTGCCATTGGAGGAGTACTAACACCTGAGATCGGAGGACCTAGTCAACCGAAACAAGTTTATGTAGATTTAGGCGGTAAGGCGATGTATGCTGTACAACGTGATTCTTGGGATTTAGCATTCTATTCGGATAAAGATTTCCGTGTTAAATTAAACGGATCTATTTATATGGCCACTAGTTCTATTTCTTCAATAGATATTGATAAAGTTAAAGAGAGTGACGTTTCTGATTTAAAAGCTAAAGTTCAAATAGGAACATTCGAACCAAGTAATGTCGCGTATATAGATTACCCTTCTGGATTTATTGAATCTACTGCTATTAATGAGATTAAACTTAATGATGCTGATAATAAAGTATATTTAGTTAACCTTGGGTTTAAACCAGGTAGTAATAATGTAGCTGCTGGTTCTGTAAGTGTAGCTGGGGAGACTAGAGGATGGAAGAAGATAAGAGTATTACGCAAAGAGAATGGATATTTGTTACAATATGCTAATCTTAATGATACTACTCATAAAGAAGTTTATATAGAGAAGAATCCTGTTTATAATTTTACGTTCTTTAGTTTTGATAGTAATAGTATAGTGGATGTAGAGCCAACTAAGAAAAAATGGGATTTAAACTTTACTGTTTTTACGAATACTGTTGATCAACAAGGTGATCCTAAAGGATCGTATGGTTTCTCTGATTTTATTGTGAATAACCGTTATGGTGGTGTTACTGCTTATAAGGTTACTATTCCTGCTAAAGATAAAACGATGTATAAGTCTTTTGCTTTAGCTGATGTAGATCAGTCATTATTGGCACCAGACCTACGTACTATTGGTGGTACTTGGAGAGACGTTGCTAATGATAAGAAGTTATTTAATAATATCTTTTATGTAATTAAAGATGCTAAAGGGAATTATTATAAAATGCGTGTCCTAAGTTTTATGAATGATAAAGGAGAGCGTGGATATCCAAAATTTGAATATAGTCTATTGAGATAGTTTATAATATTACATAACAATTTGTTGTCGCAAGTTATGTTTTGATTCAATGTAATCATCAGTACTTTCAGTATTTGTTGTTTATTGAGTTGTTAGTTTATTTTTGTTAGAAAACCCCGAGATTGTCGCTCTTGGGGTTTTTTTATTAACTTCATTTTCTATAAAGTCAACTGTATGTTTCTAAAGCTCCAATCTAATAAAATCCTTAATCCTATCTTCATCATTAGTTTAATTGTGCTAATGTTGAATGATTTCTGATTGAAAGAGTTTTTCTCTAATACTATAACTGGCAAGCTTTCTGACTTTGCAGGCTTATTTGTATTCGCGTTTTTTTGGTCCTAATTCTTTCCTCGTTTTACTAAGGAGATACATATATTTACTGCTATATTCTTCTTGTGGTTTAAGAGTGTTTGGTTTTCTCCTATTTTAGATTGGTTACATTCCTTTAATATACCTATATATCGAGTAATGGATTATACTGACTATATAGCTCTGGTAAGTATTCCGATATTTTATTATATTTTCTCTAGAACAGAGTATTCATTTTCTAATAGATATTTAAACTCAGATTAAGTGATAGACATATAAACGAAAAGTAATTATACAAAATAGCTCTCAATTTATGAAAGGGCTGAGTTTAAAATAGTCCTGTGGACTGTTTTAAAATGAAAAGCCAGCAGTAGCAAGGCATGTAGTATGGTTTTAGAATAAATGAAGAGATATGAAGTAGAACTATTTTCAGTATTTGGCTAATGCTTAATCTGGGTTAAAGTACAGTACTACTTGTCTATCTATTTTCTCTTTCGTAGCTACTACTCAGCCGCCAAGATATGGAGTTGTATATAAAGTTACTGATAAAGAGTATGTATGTAAGGCAATTTTATCTGAGACAGTAGCTAGTTTTAATGAAGTAGAATAGATGAGAATGGATAAAATAAACGGA
>JBOFGJ010000657.1:0-6672 GCA_051649065.1 Flavobacterium sp.
TTTCTATTTAATTTGTTGATTTTTAGTTGATTTTAATGAAAAAAGTGCTACACTTTTTATGAAATTCCTTCATAAAAGACTGTTTTAACTTGAAAACAGGGAAAATTATTGTAGTAATGGATAAAATAGGGGGAGGTAGAACGTTTAAAGGAGGTATAAATAGAAAAAGTGGGAGTTGTTTTTTAGTAGTGTGGATACTGTGTGGAAATATTACATGTAAAAGCCTGTGGGGCTAATGATTTTTAATTTCTTAACGAAGGTGGTTTGTTTTTTTATTGTTAAATAATGTTTTAAATTTACGTAAATTAATGATATGGTGTTAAAGTATTGAAAAGTGTGATATTTAAGGTTGGACGTGGTGTGATTATCTGTAGTTGGCTCTATTTTTTTGTGTTGATGGTACAGATAACATTAGCTTATTTTCCGATAAGTAGTGATGTTGCGTTTTTATCGATTAAGCAAGAGGAAGTAGAAGGATTGGCGCCCTATTTAGGTATATTTTATATACATGTGATATCGTCCATTTTTGTTCTGTTGATAGGTTTCTTTCAGGTATTTCCTGATTGGAAGTTCTACTCGATGAAGTGGCATAAGCGATTAGGGTACGTTTATGTGGTAATGTTGTTATTCTTCTCTGCTCCATCAGGATTGTATATCGGGTATTATGCTAATGGAGGACTGCTAGCACAGATAGCTTTTATCTTGTTAGGGATATTATGGATATTCTATACCGCTAGAAGTATTAGAAGAGTTTTAAAAGGGGATAAGATAGGACATCAGTATGATATGTGGCGAAGCTATGCGCTAAGTATGTCTGCTGTTACCTTACGTATGTGGAAGGTGATATTCGTATATCTGTTTCAGCCTAGACCATTAGAAGTCTATATAGTAGTGGCTTGGCTAGGATGGGGGCTTAATTTATTAATAGTCGAATATTTAATTTATAGAAAAAAAAGAAATGAAAAAGTTTAGTTTAATAATGTTAGCCTTAGTGCTATTGGCGTCTTGTAAAAAAGAAAAGCCCATAACTTTAGAGACTCATGATACTTATGAGAGTGATGTACCTGCTACAGAGGAAGCTCCTGTGATGAGTGAGGTTCCTGATTTTGAGGGTAATTATGGAATGTGGTCAGGAGAGTTTAAGGCAGATCAAATAAATCATGAAAATTCAGGTGTATATTCTAGCATGAATATATTTAGTATTGTGGTTAAGAGCATTAATAATGGTCAGGTAGAGGGGTATAGTGTATCAGCCGGTAATGTAAGACCGTTCGAAGGCGAAGTAATAGAAAAGACTAGTAAGGGAACCTATATCGTAGTAGAGGAACCAGGTGACCATAAATATGATGGTGTATTTAAGTTCACAATATCACCAGATAAAAGTAATATTAGTGGTAAATGGTACTCTAATCGAAAGGATTTGCCTGTTATTAGTAGACAGTTTTCTATACCTAAGAAAAACTTTGTTTATAATCCTAAGGTAATGCTAAAGGAATATGATGAGGAGTATGAAACAGATCCAGTAGATTGGGTTAACGCAAAAGAAAAAATCTCTGGTTCTGATGGAGAAGAATATGTTATTATGGTAAATAGAGCAGCATCTGAAGAGATATACAGTATTAATGGTTCTACTCGTAAGTTATCTGAGAGAGAGCTTAAGAATCTTCGCAAACTAGATTTAGAGATTATTCGCAATACTATTTATGCACGTCATGGGTATACTTTCGCTAATAGAGGAGCTCGTCAGTTCTTTGACTATGTAGATTGGTACATACCTTTATATAATAATGTAGAAGATAAGTTGACAGATGTAGAGAAGGGAAATATTAAATTGATTAAAAGATTAGAGAAATATGCTGAAGATTATTATCAGCAGTATGGGAGATAGTCACTGTGCTTAAATTAGGAATTAGTGTAGGGGCGAATTGCAATTCGCCCTATCCATTTATTAAATATGTTCACAAGATTTTTCTTGTATTACAAAGAATATTATGCGTTTTTATCGATTAGAAGACTATATAGTAGTGGCTTGGCTAGGATGGGTACTCACCCTATTAATAATAGAATATGTAGTTTATAGAAAAAAAAGAAATGAAAAAGTTTAGTTTGGTTGTGTTGATGTTAGTAGTGCTTGCTTCCTGTAAGAAGGAAAAGACTATATCTTTAAAGACCGCTGATGATGAGGTGCCTATAACGGAAGAGGTGGATTATACTTCAGAAGTACCAGATTTTGAGAATAACTATGGTTTGTGGTCAGGAGAGTTTGTGGCTGATAAAATGAATTATGAGGACTCAGGAGTATATTCATACATGAATCCAGGAGTATATTCACACATGAATATGTTTAGTATAGTGATCAAGAGTATTAGTAATGGTCAAGTAGAGGGATATAGTGTGTCAGCTGGAAATGTTAGACCATTCGAGGGAGAGGTCATAGAGACTACAAGTGCAGGTCAGTATGTAGTAGTAGAGGAACCTGGGGATCATAAGTATGATGGAATATTTAAGTTTACTATCTCACCTGATAAGAGTAAAGTAGAGGGAAAGTGGTATTCTAACCGCAAGGACTTACCTGTGCTAGTTAGAAAATTCTCTATTGATAAAAAATACTTTAGTTATAATCCTAAAGTTATGCTTAAACCTTATGAGTATGATGAAGATGAGGAATATGATCACGTGGTATCTGCTGTGGACTGGGTAAATGATAGAGGAAATTATGCTGCAGGAAAATATCCTCAAAATACGCATAGATCTTCATCTGATGAGATTTATAAAATAAATGCTTCTACACGTAATTTGTCAGAGAAAGAACTTAAGACATTGCGCAAGCTAGATTTAGAGATCATCCGCAATACTATCTATGCACGTCATGGATATACTTTCGCGAATAGAGGAGCACGTCAGTTTTTTGACCATGTAGATTGGTACATACCTTTATATAATAATGTAGAAGATAAGTTAACAGATGTAGAGAAGGGAAATATTAAATTGATTAAAAGATTAGAGAAATATGCTGAAGATTATTATCAGCGGTATGGGAGGTAACTTTAATTAGAGGTTAGTATTTAGTGTAGATGTCAGAAGAGAGATGTCGCGAATTGATAGAAGAAGTTAGTAAATAATGTAATCTTATAAGTATAATGAGTTCAGTTTTGCTGAGCTCATTTTTTTGAAGAGTTAATATGTTTGAGGATATCTTGCGATAAATAAGTGCGAATGCGATGCTGAAGAGATGAGATAAAAAGAAAGAGTTTATCTTTGTGGTTATTGATTTCAAAAAATAGTGCTGTTAGTATGAATTACTTTGTAGAGGTTATTGTTCCATTGGCGTTAGATCCTACGTTTACTTATGTGGTAAGTGAGGCAGAATATGAGTTTATCCAAGTTGGTATGCGAGTAGCTGTTCCTTTCGGTCGATCAAAAGTATATACAGCTGTGGTGATAGAAAAACACAATAGATTACCTGAATATTACGAGGCGAAAGAAATCAATGAGATTATAGATCTTACTCCTGTAGTAACAGAGAAACAGATAGCACTGTGGAAGTGGCTATCTGATTATTATATGTGTACGATAGGGGATGTATATAAGAGTGCTATGCCCTCACAGCTACTGTTAGAAAGTGAGACGATGATACAGTTTAATCCTGCAAGTAAGATAAGTTCGGATGATCTGGATGATGCAGAGTATTTAATCTATGAAGCCCTGCAGGTACAGTCTATCTTAAAAGTAGAGGAGATTATCGCTATACTGAATCGCAAGAAGGTATTTCCTGTAATTAATTCTCTTTTAGAAAAAAAGATGATCTTCCTACAAGAGGAGATGGTGGAGAAATATAAGCCTAAGCAGGTGCGTTATGTGAAGCTTGCTGAGCAATATTTAGTAGATAATGGTCTAGCTGACTTGATGGAGATAGTGTCTCGTTCTGAGAAACAAAGAGAGATGATCTTGAAATACTTTCAGTTACAAGCTGTACATAAGAAACCTATTACTGTAAAACAACTAGTAGAAGAATCAGGATCAACATCTGCGGTAGTCAAAGCGCTTATTGATAAAGGCATATTTGAAGATTATTACTTAAACCAAGATCGCGTGATCTTCGGTGATGCAGTACAAGATATTATTGAGTTAAGTGATGAGCAGAGTAAAGCTCTTTGGGAGATTGGCCAATCACTGGAGACAAAAGATGTGGTCTTACTACACGGTGTAACTGCTTCGGGTAAGACAGAAGTATATATCAAGCTTATAGAGAAATACTTGGCAAACGAAGGACAGGTGTTATTTCTGTTGCCAGAGATAGGGCTTACAACACAGATAGTGATGAGGTTGACTAGCTATTTTGGAAACGAGGTAGCGGTGTATAACTCAAAGTATTCTCACAATGAACGATTAGAAGTCTGGGATCAGGTATTGAATAAGTCTGAAAAAGCAAAAGTGGTTATTGGTACAAGGTTATCTGTTTTCTTGCCTTTTCAAGATTTGCAATTAATAGTAGTAGATGAAGAGCAAGAAGGAAACTATAAACAGCACGATCCTGCTCCTCGATATCACGGAAGGGATGCTGCTATTGTATTGGCAAAACAACACAATGCTAAAGTAGTATTGGGTTCTGCTACACCAAGCTTAGAAACATATTATAATGCTACACAGGGTAAGTATGGCAAAGTAGAGCTGATGAAGCGATTCACAAATGTCGTTCTTCCAGAAGTAGTACTCGTTGATATAAAAGATAAGTATAAGCGCAAGCAGATGACTGGGCATTTCTCAGATGTATTAATAGATGAGATTAATATGGCCTTGTCCTTAGAGGAACAAGTTATCTTGTTTCAGAATAGACGAGGATTTTCTCCTGTGGTTGAATGTATGACTTGCGGTGCAGTGCCAGAATGTCCACACTGTGATGTGAGTTTGACTTATCATAAGTATCAGAATGAGTTGAGGTGCCACTATTGTGGATTTACATTACCGATGCCTAAGCAATGTTTGCGCTGTCATAGTGTAGATTTAAGTACTAAGGGATTTGGAACAGAACAGGTGGAAGAAGAGTTAAAGGAGTTGTATCCGAATAAGCGTATTGCACGTATGGATCAAGATACAACAAGAGGAAAGTATGGATTCGAAAAATTAGTAGAGGCCTTTCAAGCAAGACAGATAGATATCTTAGTAGGGACGCAGATGTTAGCGAAGGGATTTGATTTTGATAATGTAAATTTAGTAGGGATAATGAATGCAGATAACAGTCTTTATCATCCTGACTTTAGAGCGCATGAGCGAGCTTACCAAATGATGACACAAGTGGCAGGTAGAGCAGGGCGAAAAGAAAAAAAAGGAAAGGTAGTTATCCAAACTTTTAATCCGTATCACAATATTATACAGCAGGTAACTCATTATGATTATATAGGGATGTATAAAGAGCAGATGTATGAACGCTATAATTTTAAATATCCACCATTCTATAGATTAGTGAAGTTGACTTTAAGACATAAAGAGTTTGAGAAATTAAAAGAGTCTTCATTTTGGTTGTATAACAACTTAAAAGAACAGTTAGGTATTCCAGTATTAGGTCCAGAAGAACCTGCTATTAACAGGATACGCAATCAGTATATCAGAGTAATCTTAATTAAGATACCTCAGAATGTATCACTAATAAAGACAAAAGAAAATATTAGAAGAATATTAAAGAGCTTTGAGACTATCGGACAGTATCGTTCAGTAAAGGTGGTGGCTAATGTAGATTTTTATTAAGTGATGAATTTTAAGAGTTGAGATAAAATAAATAATATGGAATTAAAGATAGTTGTCTCGGAAGAGGCGTTTAACAGCCAAGAGCGATATGATATAATCTCTTCAAACATCTCGTTTATTAATTTAATAAGAGATGAAGGAGGGTTAATGGGAGAAGTGATTCATCCAGATGCAATATTAAGTTATTATGTAGATTACTATTTAGCAATGTATAAGAATGGTAACTTCTCTCAAATCGTATGGAATACACAAGCGGATTTTGAATTCTTTGAAACAATAGCTATTGGATTAGAAAAGATGGGAGCAGTAGCTAATCTAGCTTTGTTAACTAAACAAGTAGAGGTACTGAAGGGAATAGATGATGTTGTACTAGAAGCATTCTGTGAATCTGATTACTTTGGAACTAATCCAACAAGAGATTTATTGAAGAATGATGATTTTTATAGTTTAGAAGAAGATTTGGTTGAATTAAATGCGAAATGGTTAAGAAATCATCCTGACCTAGATGTATTGTCAATTGAGGGGATGTATGAGAGAGCTGAGGTGCTGTTAGACAAAAAAATAAGTAGAGAATAAAAAGGACAGTGTAAAAACTTTATAAAAAGACAAATTAGTTTTGGATAGTATGTATAAAGTTGTATTTTTGCACCCAATTTTGTAACAAATAAAATTTAGTATTTATGAATCATTATGAAACTGTTTTCATCTTGAATCCCGTTTTATCTGAAACACAGATAAAGGAAACAGTAGAGAAATTCGAAGAATTTCTTACTTCTAGAGGAGCTGAGATGGTAGCTAAAGAGGACTGGGGCTTAAAAAAATTAGCTTATGAGATCCAACACAAGAAAAGTGGATTCTACCACTTATTCCAATTCACAGCACCTGCTGATATCATCATCAACTTAGAAACTGAATTCAGACGTGACG
>JBOFGJ010000658.1:0-1534 GCA_051649065.1 Flavobacterium sp.
CTTTAAATCACCAAGAGAATGGTAACCCTTTAGTTCCTTATGGAGTAATGAATGGAGACAAATGTGTGATTAATAAAGTAAAAATACTTAATCATAGATGGATAATTGCTGATTTTTATGCTGGCTCATTACATGGGGAAGTATTGATAAAATATTTTTATAAAGAGGGAGCTCCTACTGATTTTAAAACAATAGATACCGTGTTGTACACAACAATGGAATAATATATAACCTTGCTTATACATTCACTTGGGGAAACAATAGAATGTAAAAGTAAGGCGTAACTTTAAAATAGTTAAATATGAAAATATCAACAAGTTTGTTTGTTTTGTTGCTTTTGGTGTTTACTTCTTGTGATTTTATCTTGAAAGATAGAAAGGGGAGTACCGATAAAGAAATGGTGGTAACAGATGGAAGTAAAGAGATAGTAGCATTAGAGGATGATGATGAAAGTAATGGATGCGCTTACTCTGCAGGATATAGATGGAGTGAATTAGAAGATGACTGTATTCGTATCTTTGAGAAAGGATTTAGATTAAATCCAGTAGGTGTAGTGGGGGATGATGTAGAAGAGAACGAGATGGAAGATAATGATGTTAGTTGCTTCGTTATTTTCTCTAAAGATAAAAAGAAAGCAGAGATTTATTTGCCTAACCAAAAGAAAGGGGTAGTACTAGAACAATCCAAAGACAAAAGTGCTTATATCAACGATGGATGGGAATTATCTAAAGAAGGTATGGTGCTAAAGAAAAAAGGAGAAGTAGTATTCACTGCTGCTAAAACCATTGAACTCAAGGTAATCAACAGTGATCAACCTATAGAAGAAGAGGGTGTTAATGAATAGTTAGATTACTTTATTTATAAAATAGAAAAAACGGCTAGTAGATATCTACTAGCCGTTTTTTTATAGTTAAGATTATTCTTCTAAAAGAAAATCTTTAAAGTCTTTAAAGTTTAAAGGATGTACTCCATGCCCTACAGGGTATTCTTTATAGGTATGAGAGATATTAAGACTGTTTAATATAACAGGGGTTCTTCTAGCCCAATCAATAGGAATAACCTGATCTACTGTCCCGTGAGAAGCAAAGAACTTAAGTTTACTTAAGTTGTTCTCTTTGTAATTCTCAACAATGATATTCTCATTAAAGTAACCACTTAAGGCTACTACTTTGTTCACCTTCTCAGGATGAGATAGTGCGATTGCGTAACTAAGGATAGCTCCTTGACTAAATCCTGCTAGGTTAACGTTATTAGCATCTATAGGGTACTTAGCGATAAGTTCATCTATAAAGCGAATAATCAAATCTCTAGATTCGATAGCTTGGTTATCATCAGAGAATTTGTTAGCATCAGCGTCAAAAGTGATAGCATACCACGCATATCCGTAAGGAGGTACAGTAAATGGAGCACGTGCTGAGATCACATAGTAATCCTCAGGTAACTCAGGTGCAAAAGAGAATAAATCCTCTTCATTGCTACCATATCCATGCAATAAGATGATAACAGGGTTACTGTCTTTTATAACTTTAGGTTC
>JBOFGJ010000659.1:0-2020 GCA_051649065.1 Flavobacterium sp.
ATAATTTTTTTATAAATTTTAACAAAAATATAAATTAAAAACAATACAAAAAAGATACTTTTAAAACAGATTCAGTTAAACCCAGAATCAGCGATAGACAGATAGGCGAAAAGCAATTATACAAGATAGGTCTGAATTAGCGCTTTCAGCATACTATAGTATGATTATAGAGCTAATGAAAGAACTATAAAGTAGAATTACTTTGTAGTATTTGGCTAATGCTGATTCAGGGTTAAAGATAAGAAGTTCTGATGAATTGGTGTTATTTGTTTTTTTGTGATTTTGTGATGATGTGATGTCGTGATGGTGTGATGTCGTGATGGTGTGATGTCGTGATTTTGTGATTTTGTGATGGTGTGATAGTGTGATGTCGTGATGATGTGATGTCGTGATGTCGTGATGTCGTGATTTTGTTGTTTGCCTTCGGCAGGAGGTGATATACTGTGGTAGCTGTATGTTATTTACAGGTGCAATCTCTCCTTCGTCGAGATGACATAGTTTGTGGGAGCTATAATTATTTGTGTTGTATCTAGCAACAAGAGAAAAATCGGAAATTCCGATTTTCTTTAGACTCCTTATTTTATAGCTTCTGAGCAATACTGATACAACAACGTCAAAACCACAATAATCAACTACTTTATTCTCAAAACTCTTCCTACACAAAAAAAACCACTGAGAAGTTACTCAGTGGTTTCTATATATTTATTCGTTACTAATCGTTGGTTTAGTGTGCTGAAGCAACCAATTATAAAGGTCCATGTGGCGATATAAATCTTCTACACTACCGTGAGTTCCTCCTTTGACTACTTGTAGTTCTACAGGAGCTTTCTTATCACAGCTTTGGATAGCAGTCATGATCTTCTTAGACTCTTTTAGTGGTACGATAAAGTCTTTATCACCGTGAATTAACTTGATCGGAATATTCGTTACCGCACAGGCATCTCTCTCTTCTCCCCCACCACAGATAGCGATAGCAGCTGCTATACGGTTAGGATATTTACCTGTGTACTTCATCGTTCCATATCCTCCTAAGCTCATCCCCGTCACGTAGATTCGACTCTCATCTATATTATAATTAGCAATCATATAACTCACTATTTCATCTACTTTATCTGCGTTCCAAGGACCTGATGGCAACTGTGGTGCGACTAGATAAGCAGGGATATCAAGTCCCTTTTCTACTCCTTTTAATGCACCATATCGCTTAACTCTATCAATATTAGTTCCCGATAAACTTCTTCCATGCAAAAAGATAATTAGCGGATTTTTCTCCTCCACTGTCTTAGGTTCATTTAACCAGAACTGATAGGTGGTTTTGTCTAGGATAGCTTTGGGCTGAGCGAAGGCTGTCATTGAGATAAGACAGATTAATGCAGTAATAAATTTCATAGATTTTTAATGGTAAATATAGGCGTATTGTCGTAAATACAAAAGAAATAATATCTCTTCTCCATAACATTTTACCCTAAATAAGACAAGTTTATTCATTTATAAACTCATTACCAATAAAGTAAACCCGACTAAATTTTTAACAATAATTACACATATTGCGATTTATAAACCTAATAATAGCACTATAACTTAAATAATACACAACCATCGACACAACAAACAACAATTATAGGCAGAACTTCACGGGAAACTATATTTTATAAAACATTTATTTATTTTTGTTAATAGACAATATTAAAATATTATTTATCACCTGTTTAATCCAGAATCAGCGATAGACATATAAACGAAAAGCAATTATACAAGATAGGTTTGAATTAGTGATTTCACTATAGTATGGTTATAAAACTAATGAAAGAACTATAAAGTAAGATTACTTTGTAGTATTTGGCTAATGCTGATTCTGGGTTTAAATAAAATAATAGAAATACAGATTATTAATAAAACTTTACTTATTACCTATAACCTCTTTTACATAGCGCGTTAAAAGAGGTTTTATTTTTTTATAAACTATTCTATACAAAAAAAGCAACCTCTCGGTTGCTTTTATATACTCATGGATATAGTC
>JBOFGJ010000660.1:0-2557 GCA_051649065.1 Flavobacterium sp.
CTCATATTTTAGAGGTAATTGATCTATAGATGTGCTTTTAGTGATGTAGTCTAGAGAGTTTAGATGAGAGTCTATTTTCTTAAACTCTAAATCTAACGAACGGTATCCTCCCGAGCAACCACATATTTCATAGCTTAAATTAAGGAATTAAGTTTGCCTGTAAATAATATAATTATGAGCAAGCAAGAAGTGATGTTTAAGCATATCGAGAATTGGAAACAAAGTGGATTAACACAAACTACATATTGTCAACAGCAGAATTTAAAACTTCCTACATTTAATTATTGGGTAGTTAAATACCATAAACTAGAAAGCCCAAGTAGTGATAGTAAATTTATTACTATTGAAAAGCAGTCTAGACTAGTAGAGAATGCTTATGAAATCGTATATCCTAATGGTGTAATTCTAAGAGTTGGCACTGGTAATATCGCTGAGCTATCTACTTTACTTAAATTAGTATAATGTTTAGTTTAAGTAGTACCCATCAGTTTGTCCTGTATAAATCGGCATGTGATATGCGCAAGAGTTTTGACAGTCTGTGTGGTTTAGTTCACAATGAATTAAACCTCACTGCTCATAATGGTAGCGTGTATGTTTTTATAAATAGGAAGCGCAATCAGATGAAACTATTACACTGGGAGTTTGGAGGTTTTGTACTCTATCATAAGCGTCTAGAACAAGGGACATTTGCCTTTCCTATTCATAATCAGACTCAAATTAGTTGGAGTGATTTAGTACTAATGATAGAGGGAATTCAGGTAATAAAAAGTAGTCAAAAAAGGCGATTTTTATTGAAGTAAACACTCTTAATTCCTTGTATAAACACGGTCTTTGTCGTATATTTACTTCATGGAAATAGACCTTGAAAACTTATCAAAACAAGAACTTTTGACGCTTATAAAACAGCAGTCAAAAGCTATTTCTAAACAAGAACAAGAGAACATTAAGTTAGAAGAAAAAGCTACTAAGTATGAATACTTGTTCAAACTACTTCAACGCATGAAGTTTGGTCAAAGCAGAGAACGCTTTGAAGATCCTAATCAGACTCAATTACCTTTAGATGTTGAACCAGAAGTTATACAAGAACAAGAAGAGGTAATCAAACAAGAGATTACTTACTCTCGTGAAAAGAAAAAACATCCAGGAAGAGCTAAACTACCAGATCACTTACCTGTTGAAGAAATAGAGATACACCCAGAAGGAGATTTATCTGATAAGATTTGTATAGGAAAAGAAACCACAGATGTACTAGACTACGTTCCAGGATATTTTAAAATAAAACGTTACATCCGATACAAATACGCTACTAAGGATAAAGACAACACACAAATTAGTATTGGATTACTTCCAGGGCGAATTATCGATAAGGGAATACCTTCTGAAGGATTATTAGCTACAATACTTGTTGATAAATATGTAGACCATCTTCCGCTATACAGACAGAAGCAACGTTTTTCAAGAGAAAACATCGATATAGCATCTTCTTCAATCGATGGTTGGGCAGCTCAAAGTATGCATGCTTTAAAGCCATTATATGAAAAACTTGTAATAGATATCAAGAACGAAGGGTATCTTCAAGTAGATGAAACCACCATCAAAGTCTTAGATGAGAAAAAGAAAGACAAATCTCATCTTGGCTACTATTGGGTATATCACGCACCCATATCTAAGCTGGTGATGTTTAATTACAGCCCTACTCGCGCTAGTAGTGCTGCGCTACCTATATTAGTGAACTTCAAAGGATATCTGCAAACTGACGGTTATGCGGGATACAAAGCCTATGGAAATAAGTCTGAGGTAACGCATCTTGGCTGTTGGGCACATGCTCGTCGTGAATTTGAAAGAGCTTTAGACAACGATAAAACAAAAGCTCAGTATGTACTTGCGCAAATACAGAAACTATATGCTATAGAGCGAAAAGCTAAAGAACAAAATTTAACTCCTGAGCAAATTAAAGAACTTCGTCTGAAAGAGAGTTTACCAATCATCAATGAATTAGGTAAATATATGTTCGTTCAAATGAAACTTACCTTGCCTAAAAGTCAAATAGGCAAAGCTTTTGCTTATTCCCAAACTAGATGGGATAATCTGAGTGCGTATTTATATGATGGAAACTTACAGATAGACAATAACCTTGTTGAAAATGCTATCAGACCTGTAGCCCTTGGGCGTAAAAACTATCTCTTTGCTGGTTCTCATGATGCGGCTCAGAGAGCAGCTATGGCTTACACGTTTTTTGCTAATTGTAAAAAGCACGATGTTAATCCTTATATGTGGTTAAAGTATGTACTTGAGAATATACAATCTATCAATCATAAGAATATAACTGATCTATACCCTCATAACTACAAAAAGTTAAGTACAGACGCTGTAGAATAATATTTATTATCGACAAGATGTACTTGCTCGGGTGGATACAGTACTTCTGTTATTAAAGTAGTTGATTATTTCGTTGTAGTGTACATTAAAAGTCTTTAGGACAGTATTAAAGTGCTTAATTGAAGCTTTTTCGATGTCCTTAAACCAATGAGCAAGCTTAGTCATAGCAATTTCTTTG
>JBOFGJ010000661.1:0-3238 GCA_051649065.1 Flavobacterium sp.
TACACGTCGAATAAATAAGCAAATAATAAAACATCCTAAAGAGACTAAAGAGGTAAAAGAAAAGGGAAATAAAGAAGAGTATTCACCCACTACACCTTTTGGAACAATTGATGGCGCACGTTCTATCTTAGAAATTTCAGATAGCAAAGTGGAACAGAAAGAATGAGGTAGATAGACTGTGAAAGCCCTGTGTATAAGAGGTATTCATGTGCATTACCTCATAAACCACAACACCTTATCATATAAAAGCGATTCTACTTTACAAGTTCAGTTTGGTATGATTATCTTTGTTACTTTGATATAAGTTTACAACCTATAAACAAAACATTTAGACTATGAGTGTAGTACTTACAGATATAAAAAACAACTTAGGGATTATAACTATTAATTCTGAGAAATCACTTAATGCATTGTCTTTAGAAATAGTCACTGCACTAAAGCAAACACTAGAGGATTGGCAGCATAACGATGCCGTTACCTGTGTATTCTTACAAGGTGCGGGACCGAAAGCCTTCTGTGCTGGCGGAGATATTCGCCAAGTACGCGGTGCTATAGAAGAACAGCGTTTAATAGATCCTACACAAGTACCACCGCTGTGTGTGGAATACTTTATTACAGAATACAGTCTTGATTATCTAATCCATACGTATGCTAAACCTATAATTATATGGGGAGACGGTATCGTGATGGGTGGCGGACTAGGTCTATTAGCAGGTGGTTCACATCGCATCGTTACAGAACGTAGCTTATTAGCGATGCCAGAGATCAGCATAGGATTATATCCCGATGTAGGAGCTTCCTATTTCTTAAATAAGATGCCTTCTGCCTTCGGAATGTACTTTGGGCTAACTGGAACTAGATTTACAGCAGCAGACGCCTTATATTTAGGTATAGCGGACTATTGTATACCTTCTACTGCACAAGAAACCCTTGTAACTGACTTAATGCAAATAAGCAATAGCGATAACCTTACAGAGAAAATCAATTCTTTATTAAAACAAGCAAGCACAGCTACGACTGACTTACCTCTATCACAAGCGATGGAGCATCAGCCTTTAATAACTTCATTAGAAGGGATCACTTCAGTACAAGAGTTTATCGCTATAGTGGAGCCTCTAGCCAAGACTGATGAATGGGTTGCGGCAGGATATGCCTTCTTCACTAAAGGCTCACCTACTTCTACTCAAGTAATCTTTAGACAGCTTAATGAGAGTAAAAAATACAGTTTAGAAGAAGTATTTAGATCTGAGCTAAACCTAACTTGTCAATTTACTATACATCCAGACTTTTCTGAAGGAGTGAGAGCACTGCTAATCGATAAAGATCACTCTCCAAAGTGGTCTCCTGAGAGCTTTAATCAAGTTACTTCACAATGGGTAGATAGTCACTTTACCCCACTGTGGACAGAGGATAATCACCCATTTAAAAATTTAAAAAAATAACATATATGACAGAAGAACAAAAATTTATAGCTGACTCAATAAGCTATTTAGTTAAATCTGGATTTTGGGATACTGAAGAGATAGCTGAATTTATCGCTGAAGAGATTCGCGATAATGAATTAGAAGGAACAATAAGTGACAAATGGATACAAGAAATGATCCAGAAGGAACAGAGACAACTTCTTAAAGCTAGTAAGAACTGGCACGTCCCTACTACTACACAAAAGTTAATCAAGGCATTTGATCAATTAGTCGAACACAATATCATAGCGCTTCACTACACTGGATATACAGTAGATGATGGATATTATGAAGTAGAACAAGTAGAGACAAAACTAGTAGCTAAAGGCAAAAAGTCAGCGGGGATATGCTTCTACCATGAGCAAGACTTACAACGTGCATTTAGAGAGAAAGAACCATTCTTAACACTTGCATTCCAAGATATGAATTCAGAGAAAGATGAGGACTCTATCGCTGTGGGTAAAAAAATAATAGAGATACTAAATAAAAATGGCCTTCACACCGAATGGGATGAAAGCGCTACTCAAAAGATTTCTATTGTGAACTTCCCTTGGCAACAAACATATAAACCAGAGAATACACTTATCTTAGATTATGATACTGTAGCTGAGACAATGCTAAAAAAAGCATAACTATCATACACACCCAAAGTAGGCAAAGGCTAAATACTACAAACTAATAGTCTATTGCCTATTTTGGGATAAATAAACAGGCTCTTAACCCTCAGACACGACTAAGCAATATGACATTTAGTGATAAAATCGCCTACTCTTCGCGTATGGTGATTTCACCGAGTTCCTTAGTATACAACAATTTAAATTAAGAAAAACTGCTTTTAATCATGTTTTTTATCAGTAAAAATTTCGTATTTTGTACTATAATTAAAAAATGCGATAATTTTCCCCCCAATAAAAAGATCGTATAAGTATAAGACGGACAACAAATATTACTATTTATTGTAAAAAGCGACAGCTTGATATGAACATTTGCTGAAAAGTCAAGAGTACATCCCCATGCTTAACTATAAGCTAAGGTGATTAACACTCCAGCTTTTTTAACTAGACTTTACGTAATATAAATATAGTAGCCATAGGCTACAAAACTTAAAAGTAACTGTATACTACAATTCCCAAGTGAGATAGTAACCAATTTACTAAATAAACAATAGCGCACAATTGTTGTTTATCTCTCTCTTTACTATAACTTGATTAAGGAAATACAGTTGCACAAAAATCCCCTCTGCATCTCCCATGTAGAGGGTTTTTGTTGTTTTATTTACTTACGGATAAAACATCTTATATTAATTGATTTACAAGGGATTGAGAGGGCTATGTGGATGTAGTGAGAGTTATTAAATATGATAAACTATTTTATTTGCGTCCATATTATTTTCAATTCTCTGTAAAGAAACTATTGACTCCAACGTATTGGCTATTTTTCGGTTGCTATAACCATTTAAATGCAAGGTAATAATTTGTTTTAAGTCCATTGATCAGGTTTATTAGCCATCTCTTATCGTTTTATAAACAACAAGATAACAAGATAGATGTAATTAACTTTCCAAAGTGGCACGGTTTGAACCGAAATAACAACAAGGATTACTCTAAGTGGCACAAATCAAACCGATAAATTGGCACCATTCAAAACGGAATAGTGACACGGTTTGACCGAAATAGGTGGCGCAAATACTCCGAAATCACTGGCACTAATCGAACCGTAATATCCACTTTGTTTCAGTGTTATGTTCATAATTTCTATATTAGGTTAGGGAGACC
>JBOFGJ010000662.1:0-5666 GCA_051649065.1 Flavobacterium sp.
ATTTCGCGCACGAAAGTAATGTTTCCTTTTCTCAATTTGAGTTTCCTAACATATTTTAGCTTTTTTATATGATAAGTGGTAGACAGGTAAACGTGAAAGTAATTATACAAGATAGGTCTGAATTAGGGATTAAAGCATACTATAGTATGGTTTTAGAGCTAATGAAAGAACGATGAAGTAGAATTGCTTTGTAGTATTTGACTAACGCTGATTTTGGGATAATATGATGATTGACAAATTTCTGATGACAAGCAGTAAGAATAAGTACTTGTCTATGTACATGGTTTTTAGTATATTTGTATTGAAAATTAATATGTTATGAAAACGATATCTGTGTCAGAGTTTAGAAAAAATATAAAAAAGTATGCCGAAATAGCTTCTAATGAAAAGGTAATAGTCAATAGAGGAGAGGGCAAGGCATTTCTAATTGTTCCTATTGATCAAATAGAAGATAATGGATATGATGCAAATTTCGTACAAAGCGTTTTACAGGCAGAAAAAGAAATCTTAGAAGGTGATTCAATAGAGATTAAAGATATCAAGAATATATGGGCAGATATAAACTGATAATAGGTAAAAGAGCACAAGAACATCTATCTATGATTAAAAAGTCAGGCAATAAAAGTGATATGACAAAAGTAGAGAAGATTTTTGAAGAGTTACAGAATAATCCTGAAGTAGGCATAGGTAACCCTGAAAAGTTAAAATACGAATTAATAGGCTTTTGGTCAAGGCGATTAAATTCCAAAGATAGAATCATTTACAAAATTGATGAATTAAATGTTATTGTAATGATCGTCTCTGCAAAAGGTCATTATTCTGACAAATAAATATCCTTAAACCCTAAACTTCTCCCTATACTGCGAAGGTGTCATCAGCTTGTGCTTCTTAAATAACTTAGAAAGATGACTCTCGTCATTAAAGTCAAGTTCGAATGCGATCTCTTTCAGTCGCATTGTACTGTATTTTAACCTTGTCTCTACTAACTTTAATTTATAGTCTAAGATGTAATCTTGTAGAGAGACACCTACTTGCTTTTTAAAGTATTCCCCAAAATAGTTTTTAGAGATTCCAAATGCCGTAGCTAAGGCATCAATAGAGAGTGACTGTTTATCGCCGATATGCTGTTGTATATAGGTAATAATCTTCATTACATCTTGTGCTGTGCTATTATCTGCTACTTGCTTGTGATCACTTTGTATGAGGTTTCTCGCCACAAGATTTAGTAAGATAGAGACACACTGTCTGATGATTAAGTAATCTTGTGTGTTAGTTTGATATTCTCTCTTTATACTCTGTAGCAGTGTAGAGGCGAATAACTCATCAGCTTTATCTCTAAACACACATCCCGCCTTTGAGTGATAATTATGGGTGATAAATGCAAGTTTGTTGATGTTGTCACAAGTTTCTATACGATCCGCTTCTGTGCGTATCTGCGTAATAAATGAGGGTGGACACTCAATAAGGAGTAAAGAACAAGACTTGCTCTTAAACGCATATTTGATATCAAAGGGTATCACGAACAACTTCCCTTTTTTAAAAGGTACTTCCTGTGTATCGTACACGCTTGATCCTTTTCCCTCGTGTACATAGATAATCGTTAACTGTGCTGTAGGTTGTACTTCAAAGACTTCGTCTTTAAGTTCTATCTCTTTCACAACAATCGGTTCAAACAAATTCTTACGTATCATAGTATACTTATAAAACCTTTTAAAGTACAAGATTATTTGTACTTAGGGTGTTTACTTTGCAAAGTAATAAAAAATAGATATATGAACGAATATAAGAATAGATGGAGTATACTCCGCTATTTAGTTATTGGAGCTTTTTTATCTCCATTAGATTACTTTATTGTCAATATGGCGCTACCAGCTATTAAGGCATCTTTTCACGCTACAGAGAATCAGTTGCAGATGGTTATCGCTATCTATGGATTGACTTATGCTGCTTTAGTGGTGTGCAGTGGAAAATTAGGTGATATCTATGGAAGACGTACAGTGTTTACGACAGGGCTTTGGATCTTCTTATTATCTTCGTTAGCATGTGCTTTCTCACCAACTATAGGATGGTTGATCTTCTCTCGTTTCTTGCAGGGAGTAGGAGCTTCGTTACTTGCACCACAGGTATTAGCCTCTATCCGCATCCTGTTTGACGAGTCAGAACGCGTGAAGGCATTGGGTGTTTTTGGTTCTGTGTTTGGGTTAGCAGCTATCGTAGGGCAACTATTAGGAGGGGTATTACTAAATATACACTTGTGGGGGCTGACTTGGGAGATTATCTTCTTGGTTAACGTGCCTGTAGCAGCAGTGTGTTTATATGGTATTTATGCGAATATGGAGAAAGAACAAGTACAGAGACAGAAGCTTGACTATATAGGTGTAATCCTTGTGATCAGTGCATTGCTTTGTTTTATTACTCCACTTATTTATGGTAGAGCGTATGATTGGGCGTGGTGGATATTCGCACTTGTCGCTTTGAGTTTAGTCATAGTAACTTTATTTGTCAAGTATGAACAGTATAGAGAAAGACACCGTAAATCAGTACTCTTATCTATTGCGCTGTTTCAAAACAAGAGCTTCGCTTATAACTTGCCGATTATCTTGTTTTACAACTTTACAGCAGGGCTATTTATCTGTTATCCTTATTACCTTCAGTCTTACCTTGGTTGGGAAGTGCTAACTGCGGGTATTGCTATCTTGCCTTATGGCGTTGGGTTTTTCTTAGGACCTGTATTATTTGCAAGAATAGAGCGAATAACTGCTTTTTGGGTGAGATTAGGCTTGGGGCTATTGTTATTCTCTTTTGTAACTTTAGGGGGATTATTTAGTCAGTATAACGAACCGAATGCTATGATGCACATCATGTTTTTATCTGCAGGATTAGGACACGGAATACTAATGCCTGTGATGATGAAAGAGAGTATACGCAGTATAGCAGTGGAGCAAGTAGGGCAGGCATCAGGTATCGTGAGCACTACCATTCAAGTAGGGAGTGTGTTAGGAGGAGCTATTATTGGGACAATATTCTTTAGTCTAAGTGGAGTAGTAGGCTTTCCTACAGCATTTGCTATTGCTATATCAGTTATCGGATTAGTACAATTAATAAGCATAGGTTTTTATATTAAAATGAATTAGTTGTTTTGTTGTTTTGGTCTTTTGTAAAGCGAAATTGTCGATTATAAAAACGCAACATCACGACATCACAGAACAACAACATCACGACATCACAGAACAACAACATCACGACATCACAGAACAACAACATCACGGCATCACAGAACAACAACATCACGACATCACAGAACAACAAAAATAAATAAGATGAGTAATTTAGAATTAGGAAAACAACAGGTAATAGACTTTCACGTCAATATACAAACTTGGTTTAATGGAACTGCGACAGATAAGGAGTCAGTATATAAGGCTATAGTAAGCACCTTTGATCCAGCATTTGTAATGACCAATGGCGATGGTAAAAGTATGGGGTATGATACATTTACACAATGGCTAACCACTGCCTATGGAATCTTTCCAACAAGACAAATAGAGGTTAAGGATATAGTAGGATACGCTACTTTCGGGCATATCATAGTGGAGTATATAGAAATACAACAAACTGATGAGGTAAGAACAGAAAGACAATCTTCTGCTGTATTTACCTTAAAAGAAGGTAAAGCGATGTGGTATCACTTAGTGGAGCGTTGGATTTTATAGGTTTTAATAGTTAACAGTTTTAGCCTTGCGTTTAACCCAGAATCAGCATTAGCCAAATATTACAAAGCAATTCTACTTTATAGTTCTTTCATAAACTCTATAACCATACTATAGTATGCTGAAATCAAGTCAGACCTATCTTGTATAATCGCTTTTCACTTATCTGTCTATCGCTTATTTTGGGTTTAAACTACTTATTGAAGGAATAAGGTGTAGTAAATTAAAAATAATGTGAATGGATAAAGTTTATATGATGAATCTGATGTCCTATAATATTAAATCCCATTGCTTCCACTGATATTCTATGCTTCCAATTAATACCTGATTTTTTAAAATCGCATTGATCAAAAGTATTAAAAAGAGCTATAGTTGCTTTTCTAACAGCTATTAGCTCTTTTATTATTTGTTCTAAAGTCCTGTTGTTTGCTTTAGAATGATTAGCTATCAGTTGCTCATCGAATGTTATTACATAGTTTTCATTACCTCGTACGAATTGAAGTGTACCAGAACACAGTAATCTTTCTATATCTGTAATATGCTGAAATACTTCATTAATTGTCCATTTATTAGGAGCATATGTTTTTAACCCAATGTTGTTTAGCAATGAGTAATTGACAGACTCTAGTTGTTTTAAACTTGCGTCAAATGCTTCAAATAAATCAATATCTTCAACTAAGTTTATGTACTTGTCAAAGTATTCAGGCATATTAGTTATTTCACTTTTTTTCATATAATGCTTAAACAAACTACTTCTTTGTTGATAAATCGCAACATCACGCTCGCGCAGATTTGCAATCTGTGTGATCACACCATCACACCATCACAAACTACTTTCTATCAAGATCAGTAATCAATAAAGGATTATCTTGACGCAACTGTTCGATTAACTTTTCTGTCTCTGTAGTCATAGGATTTGCTAATAGAACATCATATTCTTTCTGTGTAATTCCCACCATCTGTAAGAAATCAACACGACCATTAGGGGTTTCTAAGGTACCTAATTCAGGATCTTTTACAAAAGCGATAGCTACTAAATCGGTGTCATAGTCTAATCGAATAGGGCTATTAGTCGGAATAAAGTGAAACTCTTCAAACCACTTGCCTGAGTTGAATACATACTTTGCCAAGTTGTTCATTAGGTTCATCGCCCAATGGATATTCTCATCACCCTGTTTCTTTAGACGCATCGTCATTTCAAAACCGTATCCACTAAAGTCATTGTCTACAGCCTCGTCATTATAGTATAAGTCAGAGAATCCATAGGTAACAATATGGAAATGATCTGTCTGTTTCTCACTTTTGTATACACTTAGTCCATCTAATGGATTCTCTCCACCTAAAGAATATGGGATTGCATTACCGAAGTGCTCAGGCTGTTGTTCTCCGTATAACTTTTCTAAGTGATCAGAGATAGCATCCCATCCCACAGGATCTTCTTCATTATATTTTTGTTGGTATTCTTCTTTTGTCATTGTTCTATATTTTTCGAGTTAAACAAATATAACCTTAAATATGTAACTACCATTTACTGAGAATTAATTTCACTCTTTTTTGTATAGTTCATTCTCTATAGGACTTTATAGTTTAGCAGTTAACAGTTTTAGCCCAATACTACAAACCAATTCTACTTCATAGTTCTTTCATTAGTTCAACCGTTCACTAACATCTTCTGGTGTGCATCAAAACGTTAAAAATAATTTGTGTTACAAATAATAGAATTATCTTTAACCAATCAAAATAAGCAGTTATATACAATATGAAAATAGCCATCGTATGCTATCCTACCTTTGGAGGTAGTGGTGTAGTAGCCACTGAATTAGGACTGGAGTTAGCAAAAAGAAATCACGAAGTGCATTTTATTACTTATAGTCAACCTGTACGTTTAGCCCTGCTAAACCCTAATATATACTATCACGAAGTAAATGTACCTGAGTACCCATTATTCCATTATCA
>JBOFGJ010000663.1:0-1148 GCA_051649065.1 Flavobacterium sp.
AACCCAATGCTCCTGATTTCATTGAGCAACACTTTTCTATTGAATTTATAGAAAAAGCAAAAATGCAAACATTCTTCATATTTGGTGCATTATATACGGACTTTAGCATAGCTTGCCTAAAAGATCAAAACTGTATACCTACAGAAGATTTCTTACTTATAAATCTATGTAAGGAGGAAAGTAATACTGAAGCATCTGAAATCATCTATCACTTTATACACAATAGAGATTTTACGGAGAATGAAGTACTTTACTTGACACTATCTTTCCTCTCTAATCCTAAATTCCAAGAGTTTATTAATCTGATTCGGCGGTATGACCAAGAAGCTTTTGATGAAGAAATTTTAAAGATATTTATTGGAAAGCATATCTGTAAGCAGTTGCCTCTTTATTTATTAGATTATATACACTCTTCTATTATTAGGTTTTGTAAGGAGTTTAATCTAATTGATGGTAAAATCGATACAGATACCTTTGATAATATAAAAACACAATATAGTGCTATTCTGGTTAACACTTAGAAACTGTATTAAATGTAAAAAAGGGGATGCCTCTACAGCATCCCCTTCAACAACAAAACGTAGTCTATCTACAAATTAAACGCATATCTAAGCTTAATACCAATGTGGTAATCTTTAAGCTCTTGTGTCTTATACCTCTCTTGTTTCCAAACGCTGTGTAATACAAGAGGATTGTCTAAATTAGTCGAAAGACTAATCGGATTAGACACTCTGTTATCTTCCTTGATTAGATTATTTAATCCTAAGTCTATAAAAGCTCCAATGTATAAACTCTGTTTATTGCCAAGCTCTTGTTTTATACCTGTTTCAAATAACCAAGAATATCTATTCTCTACTTTTATATCGCTTTTCTGACTTAGGTGATCTTGATACCCAAAGCCCATAAAGCTAGGCCCTGTTAACTCTGCATCCCACTTAGGGTAATAGCCCGAGGTATGTAGATCATTCATAACTACTTCTGTCTGGCTAGTCCCTACTTTTAATGAAAGACCTACACCTGTCTGTACATACCACTTTACAGTTCCTTTAGTCTCATACTGAATAGTCAGCGGAATGTGGACACTATTATAAGTCAAGTATTCCTTGCTATTTCTTGTCTTATATCGAAATTCATACTCATCGCCTTCT
>JBOFGJ010000664.1:0-4614 GCA_051649065.1 Flavobacterium sp.
GCATCAAATCCATCTACATTAGTCTTTCCTTCCGTATCTACGTATTCTATATAGAATTTAGAATCTTTATTGAACCCTTTATTGTTATCATACTCTTTCTTTTCTATAACAGATAACACTTCTACATTACAATTAGAAATATGTGTAGTCTTAGCTTGTGAAACAGTTCCTATCAACAATAATGCTGTCATGGATAATATTATCTTTTTCATGTTGTATTGTGTTTTTAATTACTACCAAAGTAAAACATAATTAACCAGATAACAACAATAACATTCAAACATAAAAAAAGTCAATCCGAAGATTGACTTTCTATTTTATACTTATAATTAGTTTACAAGTGGTAAGAATCCATATTCTTTTGCATAACGCAACATTTGCTCTTCAAATGATTTAGGTTGTTCGATTTTATAATCTGTCACTTCACCTTTGTCATTCTTAACAGGCACGATATATGGGTTAACAAATCCTCTATATGGAGCAGATTTAAACTTAGCGTTACGAGCTAATACTTCTTTGTGAATTGCTTGATCTACTTTCACACCATATGTTTCTACTAAAGCTTTACCAGCATTATAATCTCCTTCAGACTTGATACGTTGCGTCTCCTTTAAAAGTTGTCCAAACAAGTCGTGTAATTTATCATAGTCAGTGATGTTATAATATGTTTTGCCATCTCTAACTACTTTCTCTATTACATTGTCTTTCTTACCTTTTTCGAATACCCAAGCACTCACCCATTGGCGATTTCTCATGTGTGCTTCTTCTATATCAGCTCCTGGCTCTAAACGCACTAACTGAGTCATTAACCCATTGCGGATATAACCATCATAAGCAGCTTTACCTACAGATTTCCAATCGTCTACTAATCCTAACTCTTGTAACTTAGGACTGTATAAATAGAATAAACCAACTAAGTCAGCACGTCCTTCTTCTAAAGTAGAAGCATAACTTTTTAAAGTTTCTTTAGGTTGACCTACTCCTTTGTTAATTTGCCCAGAAGCATGTCCTATTACTTCGTGAAGTGCAGTATGCAGCTTATCTGCTAACTCACCGTATTTCTCTTCTAATTGTAATTCCTCCTCATCATGAACGAACTCTTTTAATTTGTCCGAACCACCTGCATGGTTATAAGAATCAATAATATTACCTAAAGAGATAGACTTAGAACCGTGTTCTGCTCTAATCCAGTCTGCGTTAGGTAAGTTTACTCCGATAGGGGTACTTGGAGATGCGTCACCTGCTTCTGATGCTACGATAACAGTCTTATAAGTAACTCCTGTCACGTTTTTCTTCTTATGAGCATCCATTAAAGGAGAATTATCTTCGAACCATTGAGCAGATTTAGAGATCACAGCCATCTTCTTAGACATGTCGAAATCGTTGATTTGGACTACGCTTTCATAAGATCCCTTATGTCCTAATGGATCTGAATATACTTCGATAAATCCATTGTTATAATCGATATTTCCTTTAGTAGCCTTTACCCAAGCGATGTTATAATCATCCCAAGTCTTCAAATCTCCAGTTTGGTAATATTTGATTAATAATTTAAGTGCATCTGCTTGTTCTTGATTCTCTGCTACAGTTACCGCTTTTTCTAACCAAAAGATAATTTGATCAATAGCTTTTCCATACATTCCTCCACTCTTCCACACTTTCTCTACTAGCTTACCATTTTCTTTAACTACTTTAGAGTTAAGACCTGTAGATAATGGACGGTCTGGATCTGGGCTTTTCATTGCACCATAGAATGCTTCCACTTCATCTTCAGTAATACCTTCACCATAGAAATTAACAGCAGAACCTTTCACAAGACCTTTCGCTAAGTCAAGATTCACCTTTTTATTATCTACATTATTAAATAAAATGTTAGAGATATTTTGATCTAATTCTGTATTCGTTTCTTTTAATAGAATAGAGAAGTAGGCTTGAGAAAACTCAGGTTTAATCTTGTCATTAGAGTAATGGTGGTGTATCCCGTTAGAGAACCACACACGTTTTAAATAAGTCACAAAGTCTTTCCAATCCTCTGACTCTTTGTCTCCTTTATAGTTTTCGTAAACATTTTCTAATGCTTTACGAATAGTCAAGTTATATTTATAGTTTTGATCCCAGATGATATCACGCCCTGCATATCCTGCTTGGCTTAAATAATATACTAATTCTTTCTCTTTTAGTGTCAAGTTCTCCCATCCAGGTATCTGATACTTTAATACTTCGATATCTCCAAATTGGTCTATACTATATTCGAATTGTTCTGTATCTACCACTCCTTCAGTTCCTTTTTCAGTTTCTTTCTTTTCGCCACATGATAGTGCCATAGCAGAAGCTATCACAATACACGCCATTGTGTTTAATTTCATATTATAGTTTTTATATTGTGTTTAGACAAATATATACATATTGCCTATAACGAATCAATTAAATCTTGTTCAAAATTATATACAAGCCTACTTCTTTAAATAATCATCAGCAAAATGGGTATCTGAATTAGGATTGTCAAACTTGGTTTGGTTGTAAGCATTTGACTTATTCTTAGAAATACTAAGTGATTCCCACTCAGTATTACGGATCATTTTACCGATAAAGATAATCTGACCTATGTGATAAGGATAATGTGCTAACTGTCTATAAAATGCTTCTGCCACTGTATGATCTTGATTGCGAATCTTAATGATACACTGTATATTCTCCTCATCTATACTATCAATAGTTGCAAACAATACATTCCACGCCTTATCCCAATTAGTAATTAACTCATGTCTGTTGTATACTCCATCTGCGAACTCTTCATCTCTATTTCTCCAAGTTTTCTCACCATCCTCAGTAAAGAAATTAGTGAAACGCGAAAGTAGATTACCTGTGATATGACGCATGATCATAGCTATTGAATTACTTTCCTCATTTAACTTGAGATTCAATTCATCTTGAGATAAGAATAAAACGGTCTTATCAACCATTTGTCTGTAGTATTCAAATTGCTTGCGAATACCTGCTAATTCTTGTAATGTCATAATAGTTGTTTTTTGGTTGTCTTTATTTTTTTATTTATAGAAGTGTAAAGATTATGTTTATAAAAAAAACATAGAGAATTAAATACTTGAATTATACTAAAGTAAAGTACGGAATTTACTTGTAAAACTACTAGTATTACTTAGGTAATATGACCTTTATACAACTTCTTCAAGACTTCTTCAACATTATCACAACATTGTTCTGTTATAAGTCCTTTTTATTGAAGAATTCTTGACTCAATTTTGATGAGCTCTTGTCTCAAATAAATTGCTTAACCCTCGACTTTGGACTATGATCCTTTTTCGGTCTCTTGACTAAGAGTAGTTGCAATGTACTATCTATAGTAGAGATACGTCAATTAAGAGCAAAAAAAATAACCCGAAGGTTATTTTTTCTTTACTAAAGGATGATTAAGCCCTTTTACATTATTGTTGATAACATCATATGTTTTTAGATGTTTAAATAACTCCGTTAGGTTTCTAAAGCCATAGTCTCTAGCGTCAAAACTAGGATTAAGCTTACGAAGGTTACCTCCTACAGTAGCGATATATGCTTCTACCTCCTCGTCTACAGACATATCGAAAGCTTTATCTATCAATCTGTATTCTTTCTTCGTTAATGCTTTAGTATCGTCATCATCGTCAGACTCCGCTTTCTTAGCAGTTCCACTTGTTCCTTTACTAACGGCAACCTCTTTAGGCATCAGCGTCTCACAGTAAGTAAATATCTCACATGATTGAACGAAAGCATTTGGAGTTTTTTTCTCTCCTACTCCCATCACGAAGATCCCTTCTTCTCTAATACGTTTCGCTAACCCCGTATAATCACTATCACTTGATACGATACAGAATCCATCTACCATCTTAGCGTGTAGAATGTCCATCGCATCTATAATCAATGAACTATCAGTAGAGTTCTTTCCACTAGTATAATTAAACTTCTGTATAGGTGAAAATGACAAATCATTTAATAAATCCTTCCAGCTATTCATTTGCGGTGTTGTCCAATCTCCATAAATACGACGGACAGTCACCTTCCCATATTTAGAAACTTCTTCTAAAATCTTATCTAACAACTTAGCTTGTGCATTATCACCATCCACTAAGATTGCTATGTTATTGTTTTGTTTTTCCATCATATTTTCCTTTTCGAAAGTTCTAAAATACGAAAATAGACTTATTTAATAAAGAGTAATAACAAAAACTTAATCTATCAAGCTAAAACTTCCTGTAACATACTGACTCTTTAGTTACCCTTCTTTACCATCATAAGATCAAAACACACTGACTTCACCAGTCTAAGTATTAATAATTTGGCTTACTGTAAAACCATCTTTTTATATCTAGTTTAAACCATCCTCTCCTAATAATATTCCTGTGTAAAATTTCTGCATCTACGTAAGTAATCGTAGATATAATCTCTGGAAGTTGAATCTGTGTTTTATGTCCAATAAGGGTACTAGTGTGGCTAGCACTAGTACTTGGTACTGTTTCTGAAGTAATAGATTTTTTTCAGTGTTTGACTGACAAGCTCCAGCTATTAAAACAATAGCTAATGAAGCAATTATTATTTAGTGTTCATTGTTCTATATTCGAG
>JBOFGJ010000665.1:0-7571 GCA_051649065.1 Flavobacterium sp.
ACAGGTATATTGGGAAAGTTTGAATTATTGTTACTTTTACTACAAGAGACAGCTATAAGTATCGTAAAAAGGATTGTAAATAATTTCTTCATTTTAATAAACTGTTTGAAAAACAAATTTAATTAATTATATTTGACAAATATAGTAGAACAATCAATTATTGATTTAACAATAAAATAAAAATATCTTTATAGTAAGGAATCCCGTTTTTATGGGATTTTTTCTATTTACCTTAAATCCGTAAAGAACGTTTAAACGAGAATAAATTATACAAAACAGAGCAAGATTAGTGATTAAAGCGCACTATAGTGAGCTTTTAGAGCTAAATGAAGCTATGTAAAGTAGAATTAATTCGCAGTAAATGGTAGTTACGGATTTAAGGTTTTTATATAAACGAGTTAATTATGAGCAAGATTTCGTATTATACTGCGGAAGGTCTTAAAAAGTTAAAAGACGAATTAGAGCAGTTGAAAAGTGTGGAGCGTCCTAAAGCATCTCAAGCGATAGCTGATGCAAGGGATAAAGGTGACTTGTCTGAGAATGCAGAATATGATGCAGCTAAGGAGGCACAAGGATTATTAGAGCTGAAGATAGCTAAGGTAGAAGAAGTAGTAGCGAATGCTAGATTAATAGATGAATCTCAGTTAGATGTTACTAAAGCTTTGGTCTTATCTAAAGTAAAGATTAAAAATACTGCTAATGGTATGGAGATTACATATACATTAGTAGCAGAGAGTGAAGCCGATCTAAAGGCAGGTAAGATATCTGTTACTTCTCCTATTGGTAGAGGGTTACTAGGTAAGTCTGTTGGTGATGTAGCTGAGATACAAGTTCCTAATGGAACTATAGCATTTGAAGTACTTGAGATTAGTAGAGATAACTAAAAACATAGATAGATTATGAGTTCTATTTTCACAAAGATCATTTCAGGAGAGATACCTGCATATAAAGTAGCAGAGGATGATAATTTTCTAGCATTTTTAGATATTAATCCTAATGCGAAAGGACATACATTGTGTATTCCTAAGAAGGAGATTAATAAGATTTTTGATATGGAAGAGGATCAATATCTAGAGTTGATGCAGTTCTCTCGTAAGGTAGCTAAAGCGTTAGAGCTAGCAGTACCTTGTAAGAGAATAGGGATGGCTGTAGTGGGGTTAGAAGTACCTCACGTACACGTTCATTTAATCCCTCTTCAAGAAATGGATGATATGCGATTCACTAAGAAAGAAAAGCTAACTCCAGAAGAATTTGAAACTGTTGCAAAAGCTATTAATAGTCACTTATAAGGACTATTATTAAAAGTAATAAAAAGGTTGTACTACTACTAGTGCAACCTTTTCTTGTTATACGTAATACAGAATGTGGTTCCTTTACCTATTTCTGATTGTGTTATTTTAATCTTTCCATTTTGGAAATCTTCTACTATTCTTTTTGTTAGGGATAGACCTAATCCCCATCCTCGTTTTTTGGTAGTATATCCTGGTTCAAATATTTTCTTTACTAGTTTTTTAGGGATACCGCTACCAGAGTCTGTTATAAATAGATTGACAGCTTTAGGTGTATCTTGAATGACTATATCTAGTTTTCCTTTCCCCTTCATTGCATCGATAGCATTTTTAATAAGGTTCTCTATAGTCCAACTGTGAAGCTCTTTGTTTAGAGGAATTAAGATTTCATAATCTGGACACTCTAGTGTAAACTGGATTTGGTTAGAATTCCTTAAGAAGAAGTAATCATATGCTTTGCGCGTTTCTTGGATAATATCTGTATCAGTTAGTTTTGGTATTGATCCTATTTTAGAAAAACGGTCTGCTATAATTTGTAATTTTTTTACATCCTTTTCTATTTCTTCTATGATATCAGGGTTGACATTGTCTAACTTCATGATTTCTATCCATCCTAGTAAAGAGGATAAGGGAGTACCTATCTGATGAGCAGTTTCTTTAGCCATACCCGTCCACAACTTATTTTGGGTAGCCACTTTATTACTTCTATAAAAATAGAATAGTAACACTGTGAAGAATAAGAATATTAAAACTAAGGTAACTGGATAATACTTTAATTTCGTTAATAGTGATGAGTTGCCATAATAGACGTACTGTGTCTGCTTACCTACTTTTAATATAATAGGTGGGTTTTGAGATTTTAATCTGCGCAGCAGTGCTTGTTTCTTTTCAGTTGTATTAACGATGTGTTCGTCTATATTGTTTAAAGATAATATATTGTCATCTACGTCTGTCTGTATAATGGGAATAGTTTTATTCTCCATCATTATCAAGAAAGGAAGGGATACGTCAGCTTCTATAGATGTAGCGATATCTAATGTATTTAGCGCTTCAGCCCATATTTTCATCTTTGTTCGCTCTTCAGTTTTATAGGTCTGAAAAAAAGAATAGGTGTTCCAAAGAATTACTAATAAGGTGATTAATGCGGCAGCGATAACTGACCAACGAAATATTTCTTTCTTATTGCTCAAGATTTGAAATGGTTTAATATCAAGATTTAAAAGTAATTAAAATAAATGAATTGATTTTAGTTTAATGAAGTATTAAAAGTTTTAAGGTTATTAAAAGCTTTTGTAACTTTACTTCTCTTGAATTAAAACAATATATGAAATCTATAAAACCAACCGATATATCTGTTGTAGAGTTACAACGCTTAATGCAGACTTCTATAGGGCCACGTCCTATAGCTCTTGCAAGTACCATAGATGCTGATGGTAGACCTAATCTGTCTCCATTTAGCTTCTTTAATATGGTGAGTACTAATCCGCCTATTTTAGTGTTTTCTCCGTCTAGACGTGTGAGAGATAATTCTAATAAACACACTCTATTTAACGTTCAAGCTAATCTTCAGGTAGTGATTAATGTAGTGACTTATGATATGGTACAGCAAACTTCTCTATCGAGTACAGAATACAAGGATGGCGTGAATGAGTTTATTAAGTCAGGGTTGACAATGGTACCGTCAGATATAGTTAAGCCGTTTAGAGTCAAAGAAAGTCCTGTACAGTATGAGTGTGTAGTACAAGAGGTAATCGGTCTTGGACAAGAAGGAGGCGCAGGTAATTTAGTTATCTGTGAGGTAGTGAAGATTCACGTAAGTGAAGAAGTATTAGATGAGAGCGGACAGATAGATCAGCATAAGATAGATCTAGTAGCACGTATGGGAGCTAATTGGTACACACGTGCTAATGATGGGATATTCGAAGTAGAGAAGCCCTTGACTACACTTGGTTTAGGAGTGGATGCACTACCTGAAGGAGTAGTGGAGAGTGGTGTGTTCTCTGGAAATGATTTGGGAGTTTTAGGTAATATCGAATTATTGCCTAATAATGAAGAGGTGTTAAACTTTGTAAATTCAAATGCAGAATTAAAAGAAATATTGACATCTAAGAATCAAATCAATAAATTTAAATTAGCAAAAAAATATTTAGAAGAAAATAATGTACCTTTGGCTTGGAAAACAATTTTAGCCGAATAGATTGTAATTAAAAAAAGAGATTAAAATGGAAGTTACAGGAAGAATTAAATTAATTGGACATACACAAGATATTAGTTCATCATTCAGAAAGAGAGAAGTTGTAATAACTACTGAAGAGCAATATCCTCAGCATATTATGATTGAGTTTACTCAAGATAAAGTAAGTATGTTAGACACATATCAAGTAGGTGAGCAAGTTAAGGTGTCTATTAATTTGAGAGGAAGAGAGTGGCAAAGTCCACAAGGGGAAACTAGATACTTTAATACAATCCAAGGGTGGAGAATAGAACATATGATGCCTGCTCAACAAGGAGGTAATATGGGACAAAATCAACAGCCTTATATGGGACAACAAGACAATATGCAGTCTCAATATGGTAACACTCAAATGCAACAACAAGGAGGTTTTAATCAAAATCAACAACAAGGTTTCGCTCAAAATAACCAAGTTCAGCAACAAGGTGGTTTTAACCAAAACACTCAAATGCAACAACAAGGAGGTTTTAATCAAAACCAACAACAAGGGTTTGCTCAAAATACTCAAGGTCAACAGCAAGGAGGTTTTAACCAAAACCAACAGCAAGGGTTTAACCAAGGGCAAAACAATATGGGACAACAGTTTCCTCCTGCTTCTAGCTACCAAGAAGAGGATCACGACGATTTACCATTCTAAAAAATATTATAGATGTCCCTAAGTATTCTTAGGGACTTTTTTTTCTACTATGATACTATCTATAGATAGTAATTACTTATATTTTCCATCAGTGGAAAGTGCACACGAATCAGGTATATTAGCAATAGGTGGGGATCTATCTGCTAATAGATTAATATTAGCATATAAGTCTGGTATATTTCCATGGTTTGAAGATGGAGAGCCTATCACTTGGTGGGCGCCTGATATGCGTATGGTACTCGAACCTCATGAAGTACATATCTCTAAGAGCATGCGTAGTATCCTAAAAAAAGAACAGTTTAAAATTACTTTCAATACTTGTTTTGCTGAGGTTATTGGCAACTGTCAGAATGCTAAACGCAACGGACAGTTAGGAACATGGATCACTGATGATATGATAGAAGCTTATTGTAATTTGAATAAGCTTGGCATTGCACAATCTGTTGAGGTTTGGCAAGATGGAAAACTAGTAGGTGGTCTATATGGTGTAGATATGAAACCTGTGTTCTGCGGAGAGAGTATGTTCTCCTTCGTACCAAATGCTAGTAAAGTCGCATTTATCTACCTATGTGAATATCTAAGAGACAAAAAGTACACTTTATTAGACTGTCAAGTATATAATGATCATCTAAGTTCTTTAGGTGCTTATGAGATACCTAGAGAGGTATTTCTAGAATATCTCCCTAAGAGGTAGTGCTTTAGTATACTTCAGTTTATTTATTTCCCAAGTCAATGTGTTTAGTATAAGGAGTTGTCCTGATAGAGTGGGAAGGCCTAAGATGACTTTCAGTGTCTCGTGAGCCATTATAGTACCTATTATGCCAGGGAATGTACCTAGTACTCCATTAATACTACAGTTAGGCACATCTTCTGTGGCAGGAGGCTCAGGGAAGAGATCACGGAGGCTTGTCTTGTCTTGATGATTAAAGACACTCACTTGACCTTCAAAACCTAATATAGTTCCATAAACTAGTATTTTATCTAAGGTTATACATGTATCATTCACTAGATAACGCGTACTAAAATTATCACTACCATCTACGATAATATCGAATGAACCCAGAATAGCTATTGCATTGTCAGTGGTTAATTTTTCATCGTATGTTTTAAAGTGAATATGCGGGTTGATTTGTTCGATGCGTTGTTTCGCGATATTAGTTTTGTTTTTGTTGATGTCAGCTTCTGTAAAGAGTATTTGTCTGTGGAGATTGTGATGTTCGATAGTATCAAAGTCTATGACTCCTAGTGTACCAACACCACAGCTAGCAAGGTAAGTTAGCACTGGAGAACCTAATCCTCCAGCACCTATTACTAATACTTTAGCTTGTTTTATCTTCATCTGACCGTCTATTCCTACTTCAGGTAGATTCATCTGTCTGTTATATCTCAAGAAATCTGTTGTATCCATACTATAGTTTTGTAGTTATTGATAAGCTTTGTCCCAATCTTTCCATACAGGTTCATATCCTGACTCTTTAATAAGGTGATATATCTCTGATGTATTTCTAGTGTCACAAATCTCAAATTGCTCTAGTGAGTCTTCTGCTACACTATATCCTCCAGGATTGGTTTTTGAACCTGCGCTCATTGCAGTAGCTCCTAGTTTGAATACATTGTTTCTCAGCATTTCACTCTCACGAGTAGAGATAGATATCTCTAGGTCTTCATTCCATATTCTATAGGCGCATAAGAGCTGTATGAGGTCTCTATCTTCCATAATGAAATTAGGTTCTATAACACCTTCTGCAGGTCTTAGTCTAGGGAACGAGACAGAGTACTTCGTTTGCCAATAAGTCTTTTGTAGATAGTCTATATGTAGTGCATTAAAGAAGCTATCTACTCGCCAGTCTTCTAGCCCAAGGAGTACACCTAATCCTATCTTATGTATGCCAGCTCTCCCTATTCTGTCTGGGGTGTCTAGTCTATATTCAAAGTTAGACTTCTTCCCCTTAGGGTGGTATTGTTTATAGACTTCTTTATGATAGGTCTCTTGATATACTAGTATAGCATATACACCTAGATCAGCTAACTGTTCATACTCATCTTGCTTTAGGGGTTGTACCTCTATAGAGATGGTAGAAAAAGACTGTTGTATTTGTTCTATACTTTGTTTGAAGTAGTGGATATTGACTACGTGATTAGCTTCTCCTGTTACGAGTAATATATGATCATACCCTTGTGCTTTGATTACTTTGACTTCTTGTTCTATTTCTTTTGGAGAGAGTGTCTTTCTACGAATGTTGTTATCTAAGCTGAAGCCACAGTAGGTACAGATGTTATTACACTCATTACTTAGGTACATCGGCGCATATAGTGATATCGTCTTGCCAAATCTCTTTTGAGTAAGCTGTTGACTCTGCTGAGCCATCTCTTCTAGATAGGGCATAGCGGCAGGAGAGATCAGATGGATAAAGTCTGTGAGTGTCTTTTTACGGTTAGCTAAACTTTGTTTTACTTGTACAGAGGTTGTCTCATAGATCGTTCTTTTGATCTCTTCCCAGTCGTATTGTTCATAAGTTTGTATAAAAGACATAGTTTACTCTGTTAGAAATGCGGTTAGTGGACTAGAAGCTTGAGCGTGATTTACTACAGTAGCTAGCTTAGCTTCATAGGCTAGACGTCCAGCTTGCACGGCAAGTTTAAAAGCAGTTGCCATTTGTTCAGGGTTACCTGCTATTGCTATGGCAGTATTAACAAGTACTGCATCAGCACCTATCTCCATAGCTTTAGCTGCATCAGAAGGAGCTCCAATACCAGCATCAACAATAACAGGAACTTTACTATTCTCAATGATAATTTCTAAGAAGTCCATTGTTTTTAACCCTTTATTGGTACCAATAGGCGCTCCTAAAGGCATAACAGCTGCTGTACCTACTTCTTCTAGTCGCTTACACAATACAGGGTCAGCATGTATATAAGGCAAGACAACAAACCCTAGTTTGGCTAATTCTTCTGTAGCTTTTAGGGTTTCGATAGGATCGGGAAGTAGGTATTTTGGGTCTGGGTGTATTTCTAGTTTAAGCCAATTGGTCTCGAGTGCTTCTCTAGCTAGCTGTGCAGCGAAGACAGCTTCTTTAGCATTTCTTGCTCCTGAAGTATTAGGTAATAGGTGGATATGTGGGTACTGTAGATGAGTGAGTATAACATCTGTGTCTGTGGTAGTATCTATTCGCTTTAATGCTACTGTTACTAATTCGCTTTCGGATGCTAATGTAGCGATTTCCATATCTGCGTTAGAACCGTATTTACCCGTTCCTAAGAATAAGCGTGACTGAAAGGTCTTATCAGCTATTGTAAGTGGTTGTGTATTCATTTGAGTATATTGTTTAGTTGTTTTAGTAATGTTCTTTTATCTGTGCTATTTTGGAGTAAACTAGATATGGCTATGCCATGTAGCCCAGCTTGTTTTAAA
>JBOFGJ010000666.1:0-3427 GCA_051649065.1 Flavobacterium sp.
GGTATTTGCAATACTGTTTTCTATTGTATTAGCTATCTTATTTTGGTATGCAGACCACTATCACTTCTTCTTCCTATTATTGCCTATCGGTTTATTAATCCGCATGGCGCTTAATGCCCTTGATGGAATGATGGCACGACTGTACAACCAGACTTCTAAAAAAGGGGAACTACTAAACGAAGTAGGCGATATCATCTCTGACTTTATTTTGTTTATTCCTTTGCTAAAGTTTCAAGCAGAGAGTCTATACTTAATCGTCTTGTTTATAGGCTTAAGTATAATCAATGAATTCGCAGGACTAATGGGGAAAGTATTAGGAGGAGAAAGAAGATATGACGGCCCAATGGGAAAAAGCGATAGAGCGCTAATCTTAGGAATATACGGGTTATTAATGTATTTCAACGTTAGCATTACAGGTATTTCATTATATGTATTTATCGTTATCAATGCCTTATTACTTCTAAGTACTTTAACGAGATACCGCAAAGCACTTCAAAACGCACAATAGATGAATAAAGAAGGAAAATTCTCTGATGTTCCCTTGCGCGTAAGAACGTGGTGTTATATCATTGTGGTCTTCGCAGTAGCGTTACTACATTCCTACACCTTACTCACTTTTATCCTCTTTCTGTTATATTGGGGACAGAGAGAACTGTATACTATAGCGATGCCAAAGGTGAAACTAAAACAAGTATTGCCTATCTTAAGCTCTATCGTTATTGGAATTAGTATTTATCTATTATCTATCAATCAGAGTATATGGATTATCACGGGGTATGCCTTCATTACACACCTTTTACTATACATAAAGCACAGATCATATCTGTTCTATCTTATCATAGCTACTTTTTATCTAATCTCTATACCTATCCTATATTACATTGGTAGTGGAGATATGGGGTATAAATACCTTATCTTATTAGTAGTTCCTATGGAGCTAAACGATGTGAGTCAGTACATGGCGGGTAAGCTATTTGGTAAGACTAAAATAACGCCTAATATTAGTCCTAATAAGACTTTAGAAGGGGTAATAGGCGGAATACTAATGACTACTGTAATTTTTAATCTGATGTACTTCCTTCTCTTTGGAGAAGCAATTACATTAAAAACGATAGTATTAGCAATGGTATTAAGCTTTTTAGGATTCTTAGGAGACCTAACCTTCTCACTTACTAAGCGCAAGGCTAATGTCAAAGACACAGGTACACTACTTCCAGGACATGGAGGGTTACTTGACCGAGTAGATAGTCTATTATACACTACTCCTTTATTTTATATTGTAATGTTATGGCTGAATTAAAACCATTTAACCGAGTAGCTGTTTTCTCTGGTGGGGGAAGCCGTTTTGTGATGTACTGTGGTATGTATGCAGCTATGGTAGAACACGGTATTAGACCTGATTTGATTATCTCTACTTGTGGAGCAACAATCTCTACTTGCATCATACGCACCTTTAATACACCTGAGGCTATTAAGGCTTACTTAGAATCTGATGAGTTTCTAACTGCTGCTATGAATACTTTTGTGACGAATCAAACCAGATTAGACCGCCTTCCTTACTACTGTATCAAGTACAGTAAAAAGAAAGAGAACGCCCCTTACCTACTGGATTTGTTTAGTAAATACTTTTTAGATCAGCCACAAGACTTAGATACTAAGTTTCCGTCTTTATTAACAGCGAATAAGGACGCTCCAGAAGTGATTACTTTAGGTTCAGAGATATTATATACTACTAATCAGGTTGGGAAGAAAAGAGAAGGTCAAAAAACCTTTAAAAAGGTACTTATCCCTACTGCTAAAGTTCCTCTTGATTATTTACAACAATATATTGAAGAATATAAATTTGATACAAATAGCGCTGTATTACCTGACGCGGAACTATTGCTAAACGTAGGACCACTTAGAGCGATGCGCATCAGTACATCTGATATGTTCTATATGGCACCTGCATTTTATAGGGGAAAACATTATTTGGGAGGAGCAGTTGACCTAATTCCCTTTGAGCTTGCAACTACATTAGGCAATGAGATTTGGTTAGAACACAAGGCTCCTTACTCTGATATGGAAGAAGGATTGGTAAGAGCTGTATTTGGTTATAGTGGTAACAAAAGACTAAACCAAGCAACGGCTATTGAAGCTAACCGATTAGACACAAGTGATATGCGCGTAAAACTATCAGGTGGTTATCTCAGTAGAAAGATTAATTGGAAGAAGTTTGCTTTAGAAATACAGTTACCTACGTCTAAAGAGGACTGTAAAAGACAAATAATGAAGCAATATGACTATGGGTATGAGGTAGTCTTAAATGCATTAAAACAATGAAAACAGTATTTATAACAGGGGGTACCTCTGGTATCGGATGGGCATTAGCACAGCGTTATTTATCTGCGGGTTACCGAGTAGGTATAGGCAGTCGCACACCTGATAAAGAAGGACATGACTTTACCCCTTATACTCACTTATTTGTCTATAGCGTAGATGCTACTGATCTTACAGCGTTAAAGGATACTATACACACTTTCTCTCAAGGACAGTTAGATATACTTATAGCAGGTGCTGGTAACTATACAGACAGTGCATTAGAACACATTTCATGGCAAGAGACTAATGCTATGATAGACAACAATATCAAGGCTACTCTCAATGCCTTAGAAGTAGCAAGAGAGCTAATGCAAAACAAAGGAGGTACAATAGCGTGCATTGCCTCTATTTCTACTTTCTTAGATTATGAAGAGGCTACAATCTACACCCGATGTAAACAAGCTGTCTTGGCTATCACCAAAGCCTATAGACGTGCCTACAGAGATAAAGGAATTGAGGTTATCGCTATTCACCCTGGCTATGTAGCTACTCCTCGACTAATGGAATTAAACAGTGATGATCTGTCTAAAAAACAATATGTAATCACCCCTACTGAGGCAGCAGAGATAATCTATCACGGTATCACACAAGGAAAGCAACTAATCGTATTTCCCAAAAAAATGTATAGGCTTATTCGCTGTTTACAGCTATTGCCAAAAGGAATATTACAACGTATTATGCACAAAAAAGCTAAATGGCAAAAACAGAACTAATACCTACATTCAAACAGCGTACAAAGGCTATGCTGCTGTGCTATGTGGTATTTATAATACTGTATATGTCAGCCCAATACTATTCTGTCTATAGAGGATTAGACTGGTCTATAGTCTTAACTTTAGATACTTATATTCCTTTTATCGAATGGATGATTATCCCTTATGCTACCAGCGGATTATTCTTTCTATTGGCTTTTTATTGGACAGATACACGCTACCAACTAAGACTACTAACTAAGCGTATGCTTATCGTTAGTGGTATTGCATTTATTGGCTTTATCACTTTTCCGATTGCTTATGCTGTAGATAAACCACAACATACGATTACTTTATTTAATCCCTTGTTTGAT
>JBOFGJ010000667.1:0-5682 GCA_051649065.1 Flavobacterium sp.
TGTGATGTCGTAGAACAGGTGTAAATTAGTGAATGGTACAGGCAGGATGTTGGCAGAAAGTCCGTGATGTATATGTTCTCACAGTAGCCACAAAACAACTAAATCCCCAAAAAACACCATCACAAAAAAACACTATCACAAAAAAACTATTTCCTCATTTTCAAAAAAGCTCCAGAGCACCTAGCCACCGCATCTACTCCATACCTTTTTTTCATTCTATCCATAGCCTGATAGAGCGCCATCATTTCTTCTGTATCTTCGAATAAGTTCATTTGATAGGTACCTCGTACTAATCCACTTAGTTGTACTCCTATTAGACGCAATCTCATTCTCCGTTGAAACAACTTATCAAACAGCTCGTGTACTAATTTGATAAGTGTATGATCAGCAGAAGTATAACTTATTCTACTCTGTTTGGTTTCTGTATCAAAGTTGGTATAGCGTATTTTGACAGTGACTATAGAGGTTAACCATTCTTCTGATCGCAATTGATAAGCGAGTTTTTCGACCATACCAGTGAAGATTGCTTTTAGCATAGGGATATCTATTGTATCTTGATCAAAGGTATGTTCAGATGAGATAGATTTGCGTTCTTTGTAAGGTTCCACAGGAGTAAGGTCTATACCATTGGCTTTTCTCCATAAGTCAGTTCCATTTTTGCCTAATAGCTTTTGGAGTATCTGATGAGGCATTTCAGATAGCGTCTGTATATTTCGAATACCGATACGTGAGAGTAATGTATAGCTAACCTCTCCGAGCATAGGTATTTTTCGAATAGACAGCGGATTGAGAAAGGACTGTACCTCAGGAGCCGTGATATTTAAAGCCCCACGAGGCTTAGCCTCTCCCGTACCGATTTTAGAAACAGTCTTATTGACAGATAAAGCATAACTCAGGGGTAATCCTGACTCTTTTTGTATGGTTTGGGCTAGTTCTTTTATCCATAGTGACGAACCAAAGAACTTATCCATACCTGTTAAATCAAGGTAAAACTCATCTATACTTGCCTTTTCTAGAACAGGGGCTTTCTCTATTATAATATCCGTCACTAGGTGTGACATTTTAGAATAAAAATGCATATCTCCTCTTCTAATAATAGCCTGTGGACATAGGTGAGTAGCCATACGGATAGGCATAGCAGCTCTGACCCCAAACTGTCTAGCTTCATAAGAGCAGCTAGAAACTACTCCGCGATCACCACCTCCTATAATGACAGGTTGCTCATTTAGAGAAGAATCTATTAAACGCTCACAGGATACAAAGAAAGTATCTAAATCTAAATGTGCAATGGCTCTTTCCATGATAGAAATAATTATAAATTCTTGACCGAAATTACTATTTATGTTAGCAATTATATGTATATTTGATGCTATAAATAATAGCAAATGTCATTTCTATCAGATAATATTAGGTATTTACGCGCTCAGAAGATTATGTCTCAACAGAAGGTAGCAGACGAGTTAATGATAACTCGTGCACGATATTCAAAATATGAGGAGGGAGCTTCGGAGCCACCTCTAGAAGTATTATTGCGTATCTCTCGTTTCTTTCATGTCAGTGTTGACTTAATGATTTCGGTTGACCTACGTAAAGTTCCAATGCAAGATTTATTGAAGCTTGAGGATAACCGTATCTTATTGCCTATTATGGTTGATCCACATGGCAATAACTTTATTGAGATTATCCCTCATAAAGCAAGAGCAGGGTATTTGACAGGATATGCTGATCCAGAGTTTATTCAAAATCTAGATCAGATTTCATTACCATTTCTAAAAGAAGGGAAGTATAGAGCATTTCCTATCGAAGGGGATTCTATGCCTCCACATCAAGAAGGCTCTTTTATTATCGGAAGCTATATAGAGAAGTTAGATTACGTACGTAATGGACATACTTATATTATTATTACATCTACTGAAGGAGTGGTATATAAACGAGTATATCGCATAGACGACGAGACGTTAGAACTACACTCAGACAATACGTTTTATGAACCTTATCGCATCAAAGCATATGATGTATTAGAGATATGGGAATATGCAAGTAGTATAGCAACAGAGGAGTTTAAGCCTGAGGATTTAGGAGAACCAGATACTAAAGCTATGTTCCAAGAGATTAGACATATGCTAGGAGAGGTGATTAAGAAAGTGAAATAGGGAAAACAGGAAGTAGAAAACAGGGAACAGGAAGAAGAACAACTGTTAATTGTAAATATATAAAAGCCATTACTCGTTTAAACCCAGATTAAGCATTAGCTAAATACTTTTCGTTTATATGTCTATCGCTTAATCTGGGTTAAAGGTAATGGCTTTTGTTATTATAATGAAGAACCCTAATTCCCGAAGGGAAAGCATTCTTAATTCCTAATTTTAAATTCTTAATTAAAAGTTACGCTCTATTGATTTCAATAAGAACTTTAACTTGTTCAGGATTATTTACTAATGCTTCAAAACCATTTGTTACGATTTCGTCTAAGCTAATTTTATTAGTAACTAATTTTTCTACATCCATACGACCAGAGTCAATCAAGTTAATTACTTCAGGGAAGATATTTCTATAAGCGATAACCCCTTTTACAGTAATCTCTCTCAATACTTGATTTAATGCATCATGTTGAACAGGTTTGCCAAATAAAGCTACTAATACAGCAGTCCCTCCATTGCGAGTAGAATCGATACCTGTGTTATAAGAAGCTTGTACTCCAGCACAATCTAAGAATACATTCACTCCTAATCCACCAGTCAATGCTTTGATTTTAGCAGGTAGATCAGCCTCCATAGCGTTAAATACATGCGTAGCCCCGATTTCTCTTGCTTTATCTAGACGTTTCTCTGCCACATCAGTTACGATTACAGTAGATGCTCCAGCTGCTAATGCTGCTTGAGCACATAATAAACCGATAGGACCTGCTCCAGATACTAATACAGTTTGCCCTATTTTTAATCCACTCTGTAGTACAGAGTATACAGCCACAGCAGCAGGCTCTACTAAAGCCCCTTGCTCAAATGACATCGTATCAGGCATTTTGTGAATCATATAATCTTCTACAACTACATATTTAGCAAAACCACCATTACCTGATAATCCGATAAAACCTAAGTGCTCTCCTAAATTATATTCTCCAGCCACTACGAATGGGCTGTCAAAGTTTTTATATATTGGCTCGATTACTACGCGATCTCCTACTTTAATGTTTTTTACTCCTTCACCTAATTCTTCTACGATACCAGAGAATTCGTGCCCTAGTGTAGTTACTCCTTGGTGTCCATTAAGAGGATATGGTTTATCCAAAGGAATTAATTGTGGTCCATGTACATATTCGTGCAAATCAGATCCACAGATACCTGCATATTGCACAGCTACTTTTACTTGCCCTTTAGCAGGAGTAGGTATTTCTAATTGTTCTACTCTAATATCTTTCGCTGCATACCAGCGTGCTGCTTTCATTGTAGTCATAATTGCTTTTCTTTTTATGTTTCACTCAAATATAATGATAAAAGAACAGAATATTCGTTTCCTGCGAATGTTATATGGCTTTTGTGATTTTGTTTTTTGTAAAATGAAATGCGCTCTCCTAAGTCAATACTTTCATTTTTAGCCACCTACTTTGCGAAGTCTCCTAACTTCATAGAATAAGCATTATCCCCCACATCAATAAAAAACAGCAATAGTTTTTTTTTTGAATGTCGCTCATTTCTCTCTTAAACTAGTTAAATTTAGTAATTCAAAACTTCTTTTTTTTTCTAATTACCCTTTATTTCTGACTAAAACACGAAATAAACAAAAAAACATCACTCATTTTTTTTAGTGGTTTATTTTTGTAATATATTGTTATTGAGATGTTTGGTTGTTTTTGTCGTTAAGCTATTTTATTTAGAACACCTTTCAATCTCAATGAATATCAGTACTTATGCTAAGTTGCTCGAAGATTGCTCGAGTATTAGCCGTAAATGGTGCAATAGAGAAACTATTATCGAAGAATAGATGACTTATTGATAGGCAATCTATGATTAACTTAGAATTGGGATTAAGATGGGATTAAAACTTGAGTACATAAAAAGGTGCTTTGATTTTTTTGAAATCACTAAAATTTGCTCAACATTGATAAATACTGATTTTGTTGATTTTGTTGATTTTTACACAAATTTTCAATACTTCTTTTATTAGTTAAATGATTGTATTATTGTGTTTTATGTCTTTTTGTGAGAAAAGAGGAACGGGGAACGGGAAACAGGAAATAGGAAACGGGAAACAGGGAACGGGAAATAGGAAACGGGAAATAGGAAACGGGAAACAGGGAACCATTCTGCCTTTCAGCACTCTTCTAAAGGATGAAAATTATTAGAAAGATGGTTTTCTTTCAAAAAAGTAATATCACGACCTCACGACCTCACGGCCTCACGGCCTCACGACATCACAACACCACGACATCACGACATCACGACATCACAACATCACAACCTCACGACCTCACGACATCACAACACCACGACATCATCACGACATCACGACATCACAAAAAAACGACATCACGACATCACAACATCAAAAAAAAACACTTTTATTAAGAAAAAATTATATGCATAGGTTAGTATAAATGCTGTACTTTGTCAGCTTATAAATAATTAAACTAAATAGATGAGTTTAGCTACGGTGCTATGGGATGTAAATCCTGAGATGATTAGAATAGGTTCTGTTCCTGTTAGATATTATGGAGTTCTTTTTGCCTTAGGGATAATATTAGGGTATAAGATTGTGAATTATGTGTTTGAGAAGGAACGTATTCCTCTGGCTTATTTAGATAAGTTACTCCTGTATATTATAGTAGGTACAGTATTGGGAGCTAGATTAGGACATTGTCTATTTTATGAGTTTGATTATTATATGCAGAATCCGATAGAGATAATTATTCCTTTTGCGAAGATTAACGGTACCTATGAGTATGTGGGATTTATGGGATTAGCAAGTCATGGTGGAGCGATAGGAGTGCTACTATCTATTTATCTATACTGTCGTAAGTATAAGATTAATGTATTTTGGATTCTAGACAAGATAGCATTAGGAGTGCCTATTGCAGGAGCATTTATTCGCTTTGGTAACTTTATGAATTCCGAGATATATGGTAAGCCAACTGATGGTACGTGGGGTGTGATTTTCGCTAATGATGATATGATACCAAGACACCCTACACAGTTATATGAGGCATTTGGTTATATTCTTACTGGGGTGTTTTTATGGTTTTTATATCGCAGTCATAAGATAAAAAATAACGGAGTGATCTTCGCTTACTTCTTGATTTTGATGTTTACTACCAGATTTGTATTAGAATTCTTTAAGGAGAATCAAGTTGCTTTTGAGCAAGATATGTTGCTTAATTTGGGACAGTGGTTAAGTGTGCCTTTTATATTAATAGGAATAGCGATGTTGGTATTTCAAAATAAGATGACAAAGATTAGTAGTTATGACGCTACTAAATTAATAGAAACTACTATCAAATAAATATTATGAACGGTTTTTCGGATTTGATACATGCGTATTGGAAAACTCAGATGCTAGAGGGGAGTGTTATTCACTTTGATGAATTGTTCACACTTGTGTCTAATCCTAAGTTAAGAGATTCATTTAAGATGATGATATTAGAGATGACTAATACGCATACAATGGCTGTGGTTACTCCTAAGTTAG
>JBOFGJ010000668.1:0-3407 GCA_051649065.1 Flavobacterium sp.
ATAACGAACCTTAAACCTTCTCTTGTGTCTTATTGCATTCCTTTCATTTGCCCCATCATTCTCATCAAATTCTTTCCTTTAGCCCCTTGCATCATCTTCATCATTTTGCTCATTTGATCGAACTGCTTAAGCAATTGATTAACTTGTTGAATATCCGTACCCGAACCTTTAGCGATACGCGTTTTGCGTTTCACATCTATAATCGCAGGCTTAGAACGCTCAGCAGGAGTCATCGAGTGGATAATCGCTTCAATGTGTTTAAACGCATCGTCTTCGATCTCTACATCTTTCATTGCTTTTCCTACTCCTGGTATCATTCCCATCAAGTCTTTCATGCTACCCATGTTTTTCACTTGTTGGATTTGAGTTAAGAAGTCATCAAAACCAAACTCATTCTTCGCGATCTTCTTTTGGATCTTACGAGCTTCCTCTTCGTCGTATTGAGCTTGTGCACGCTCTACTAACGAGATTACGTCTCCCATCCCTAAGATACGATCTGCCATACGATCTGGATAGAATACATCTATCGCATCCATCTTCTCACCAGTACCAATAAACTTAATAGGTTTATTTACTACTGATTTAATAGAGATGGCAGCCCCTCCACGTGTATCCCCATCTAACTTAGTAAGGATAACTCCGTCGAAGTTTAATCTATCATTAAATGCTTTTGCTGTATTTACTGCATCTTGTCCAGTCATAGAGTCCACTACGAATAATGTCTCATGTGGAGCAATAGCTTTATGGATATTAGCAATCTCTGTCATCATCTCCTCATCTACAGCCAGACGACCAGCTGTATCGACGATCACTACGTTAAATCCATTTGCTTTTGCATGTTTAACTGCGTTCTCTGCAATCAGTACAGGATTGTTATTCCCTTCTTCTGAATATACTTCTATACCTAATTGATCACCTACTACATGTAACTGATTAATAGCTGCTGGACGATAAACGTCACACGCTACCAATAAAGGCTTCTTATTTTTCTTTGTCTTTAAGAAGTTTGCTAATTTACCAGAGAAAGTTGTTTTCCCTGATCCTTGCAAACCTGACATTAAAATAACCGAAGGATTACCAGATAAGTTAATACCTGCAGCCTCACCACCCATTAATTGAGTCAACTCGTCTTTAACGATCTTGATCATCAATTGTCCTGGCTGTAAAGTTGTAAGTACTTCTTGTCCTAAGGCTTTTTCTTTTACTATATTAGTAAAATCTTTAGCAATCTTAAAGTTAACGTCGGCATCTAATAAAGCTCTACGAACCTCTTTTAGAGTATCTGCTACATTGACTTCTGTAATCTTGCCGTGTCCCTTAAGGATATGAAAGGCTTTATCTAATTTATCACTTAAATTATCGAACATATCGGTATTATTTTAATACTTTGAGTCGCCAAAGATACTATTTAACTCGTTAAGTCACAAAAAGCAAAAGCAACAAAACATACTTTTTTTGAAAATACTATGCTTTCTCTAGGTTATAAAAGATTTTCAATAGCTAAACACCCCCTATTGAGAGTCACAAATAAGGTTTTTACACACTAAAAATCTGCTTCATATCCATGACCATTCTTGCCATAAAATATTAGCCACTTTGCAACAGCATATAGAATATGTAATCTAGCCTCCATAGTATCCTCATCTACATCAGGTACTTCTCTCTGTGTCTTTAGATATTCTAAGTTATGCTCTTTAGCTATTTCATCAGCTGCTGCCATTAGCCTATTACCATAGTCTAAGGTTGCATCAGCTCTCTTCGTTTCCCATGCCTCATAAACCAAATCTTCATCTATGATAGATAAACAATTATTTAAAAACTGCCCTCTTAATACATTTTCATCTTGTCCAAAAGAACAATACAACGGTACTCCATCCAACTCTTCTGCTAAATCTATAACATAATATCCCTCATGTTCTTTTACAAAATCATCATAAGACATAGGCTTTTCATCTAATGCTTCATATCTTAAACTCAACCACTGATTAGCCTGTTCATCTCGCCCTACCATAGGAGCTTTAATCGTCTCATAAGTAGGTATAAGATTAGCGAACCATTCTGTCAATAATTCCTCTCTACTAAGAACTTTCTTTCCCTTTAGTTTATCCCAAATACTAAGCTCTTGTTTTTTTCCATTATCGATATCACTTACAAGATCCATAATCTCATAATACCTTTGCTCAAAACCAGGCTTCGCCTTACCCATAGGGCGCATATCTAATCCCATATTATGCTAATTCAAATTGTACAATATTTCTTCTGACACTTTATCTATGAAGTCTATTCTTACAAAATCAGACCCCTCTTGTATCAGATTATTACTTCTATCATTAATAACTAAAGATATAAAAAACATTAATCATAATCTTATAAAAATCAAACCAGTAACCTTAATAACAAATTTAATCTGCTAACTTAGTACACTTATAAACTACCCTATGAAGAAACTTTTTATACTTATCAATACATTATTCTTACTACTAACCAAAGCTATATACAGCCAAGATTTACATACTAGAATAGACAGCATACGTCACCTACACAATATCCCTGAAGTAACCTACGCTATTGTCAATAAAGACAAAATCATCACTATCGGAACTATAGGTTATCACAAGTTTAGTGAAATATCAGACACTCCTAATGCTTGTACGAAAGACTACTTTCACTTAGGTTCAAATACTAAAGCAATCACTGGATTTATAGCTGCCAAGCTTGTAGAGCAAGGCAAAATCAATTGGAACACCACTTATTTTGACCTATTCCCTGAAGCAAAAGAATCTTCTAATCCGGTATACTACGCTGCCACACTGAAGGACTTCTTCTCTCACAGAGCTAAAGTACATGCCTTCACTAGTGGTAACGAACGCATTGGTCTACCTAAATTTGAAGGTACAAAACAACAACAGAGACAAGCGTTCTCTAAACACGTATTAACGATGTCGCCTTTACTCTCTCCTAATGGATATACTTATTCTAATGCAGGGTATAGCATTGCAGCATCAATGTTAGAAAAGGTAACTAACAAATCTTGGGAAGATCTGACAAAAGAAATTCTAACCGAAGAACTAGGTATAGACTTCATTATCGGATGGCCTAATCGCAATCTAGAGAATCAACCTTGGGGACATGCTTTACAGTATGATGTACTAGAATCTGTACCTCCTACTTATGATTACTCACTTAGTTTGATAGAACCTGCTGGTGACTTGAGTATGAACATTGAGAATTATATCAAATACATCCAACTCAATCTAAAAGGTCTTGCAGGTCAAAACAACACCCTTAAAGCGAGTACTTATGACTTCTTATTTAACAGTCAAAGCAAATATGCTATAGGTTGGGGTAATCTTATCAATGAGACTACTAAGCTATATGACCACGCCGGTTCTGATGGTACATTCTTT
>JBOFGJ010000669.1:0-1993 GCA_051649065.1 Flavobacterium sp.
AGAAGTTTCAGATGTTACTTCTGAATGTGGTGTAGATTATGTTACATTTACTGGAAAAGAGTATATAAAAACATCTAACTATAAGAGTTCTTCTACTAATAAATGCGAAGTAGAAACAGATGTATATATTTATTCAATAGGTAGTAAGTTTTTAACTTTAACTGAAAAAAGGAGAGAAGAAGTCTGAAATTCTTAACTGGGAAATTGTAGAACTTACTTCTAACAAATTAATTATCATAGATACAGATAAAGTTAAATTTGCTAAAGAAAGAGGATATCCAGAAGGAACAGTATATGTTCAAAAGGTATATGCTGAAAAATAGATAGCAATAGCTATATAATATAAAAAGCCATTTTGATATTGTTCAAAATGGCTTTTGCATTTACTCTCTATTTCCATCGCTTATGTGACCATAACCATAGTGAGGGATTCTTATTTATGCTGTTCTCTAGTTTCTTAGCAAAAGTATTGGAGATGAAGCCTTTTGGTGTATTTTGGGCTTGGTTGCATATTGTCTCAATCGAAAATATCCACTTTGATTTACCATAAGAAGAGATTTCTCCATATAAAACATACGCATTTAGTTTATGGGCTATTTGCTCAGCTCCAGTATAGATTTGAGTCTGTTGGTGTAGAAAATCTACATTAGCACCATTATTCTTTCCTGGGAATTGATCTGCTATAAATACAGTAATACTTGGATTATCTTTCTCTTTGAGTAATATACGCAAGGCTTGTGAAGAAGGGATAAGACATAAACCATACTTTTCTCTTATAGATTTCATCTTTCTATTCCAATATTTGTTCTGCAAGGGTTTATAGAGTGCCTGTACTTTAATATTGGTAGAGAGTGGTAGTTGTTTAATCAATTCCCAATTGCCATAATGCCCTAGTATTAGGATAATACTCTTGTTCTCACTGGCTATCTCAGCTAGCTGTTCTTTAGTCCCCCTAGTTAGGTATAATAACTGCTTCTTAACAAATAGACTCTCTATAAGAATACGACCTAAGTTCTGATAGAAACTTTTGTGATATTCTGAAACTTCCTGATAAGTGGCTCTTGGGAAAGAGCGTGCTATGTTTTGAATAGATACTCTAAAGCGATAACGCAGGATCTGACTTAAGAAAAAACCTATAGAATTATAAATGAATTGCATAAATATCATATTTGAAAGCGCAAATATAGAAGGCTATACCAATCCAAGTAATTGTATTTGACGATTGGTTAATTAGTTGTGATGAAGTGGAAATTAGAAGTAAGATTATGAATATTACTTCCTAAAATACCCTAATTAGAGCAACCATAGCTTTAGTTTATTTATCGTGATTTATATAAATGGTTTTAGTACTCTATTAAACGACAGAATATATTTAATATATTCGTTATTAAACACCTAAACTATGAAACTAAAAACTCTATTGCCATTAATTACCTTGACGGCTCAAAGTGTATTTAGTCAGAATCTAGAGTATTCTCCTAGTACGATGAGTACCTATTTTAAAGAATTTGACTTAGCTGCTAAAGAAAATATATATCTATGGAATACTAATTTATATGGGCCTATCTTATTAATAGATCCTAAAACTAGAACTATCTATGCCAATGAAGGAGATATTGAACATACACTTACTCAACAGGAGGATATATATACAGGAGTATTACCTAAATCAGTTAATATAGCTAATACTGCAGTAGACTGGGGAGGAAAAAGATGGGCGATGGTAATGCTACCTTTTTCTGAGAATAAAAGTAATCGAATAAATCTGTTAGCACATGAATCTTTTCATCGCGTACAGCCCACTTTAGGTTTTAAACGAAATAACACTGATAACAATCACCTTGACTTAAAAGAAGGACGAGTTACTCTACGATTAGAGTTAGAAGCTTTAAAGCAAGCATTACTAGTTAAGAATATAAAAGATGTAAATAAACATCTTACAGCGGCATTAACTTTTAGATCATACAGGCATAGCCTATATCCCAATGCTGCT
>JBOFGJ010000670.1:0-1115 GCA_051649065.1 Flavobacterium sp.
ACTGTAAATACAATGCCTTCTATTACAACTATTGTGGGGGAAGTAAAAAATACTTTAAACGGAACAGAGTTAGTAACCTCAGTGAACAATGTTGCTTCTTTTGCTATTGATTTACAGTCAGTAATTAATGGTGGACAAAAAACCTCTTCTGTTGGAGATGGGGTAAATACAACAGTTAGTACTTTAGTAAGTAATAATCATACGACTTATAAGGTTAATGTTAGTAAACAAGCAATTCAAGATGCGCAACAAAAAACTATCGTTACACAAGGTGCTGGTACAATAGTTACACCTACAGTAGCAAATGACACAACGACTTATCAAGTAGCTGTAGATCCAGCTACAATTACACTTGTAGGTGATGTTGTAGGTGCTTTAAATAATAATAAAGTTGTAGCTATTCAAAATGTAAATGTAAGTAGTACTTCTCCAATAGATAAACAAGTGCTTACTTATAATCAATCAGAACAAGTGTGGAAAGCAACTACTCCACAGGTAGAAGTAGAGAATGTATTAAGTGCAAAGGCATTAACCTCTACTGATTTAGATTTATCTACAGGTGCATCTACAGCTTTACTAAAAGATGTTGTAGCTAATATAAAAACAGGAGCAGTGACATCAGCTAAAATATTAGATGGGACAATTTTACCAGAGGATATCGCAAATGCTGGTAATTCACAGGTATTAGTGACAAGTACTACAGGGCAACCACTTTGGACAAATCAAACAACACTTGTACAGAATAATCAGAAAGTTACTCAAGTTACTGGTAGTGGAGGAGTAATTGTGGTTCCAACTATAAACCAAAATACAACTACTTATGATGTAAGTGTAAAATCTGCAATGCCTAAGTTCTTTTATATGCCATCAGTACTACTGCCAACAGCAGAAGGACAAACAACACAAAGTGGAGTTACTTTTAGTAATGCTACAAGAAAGGGAACTGTTGATTTGTATACAATTTACCAAGCGCAGTTTGGTAGTCCTGTAATTGCGAATCGTGCAGGAGCTATTTTACCTGTGATTAATGTTACTGATTTAGACTTCTTTATTACTTATGTAGATAGTAGTGTGTTTATTAATTTACAACTTACTGAACAAGGGCTACTTACTTA
>JBOFGJ010000671.1:0-4666 GCA_051649065.1 Flavobacterium sp.
TCAACAGGTATTGGTGTTAACAAAGTATTTGTTAAAAATTTGGTATTAATCCAAAGTCATACACAAACAACAATGAGCAATGGCATGGAAAATGTATGAAACCTCATGTTATGAGCTTCTCAAACACTACGAAACTGCTTTGGGAGTTGGATTACAAGATCTTATTATAAAAGAAATTAAAGACTGGAATATAAGACTAGTTAATAGCACTACTATTAGGTGTTTAAACATGTTTGACTAGACAAAGTTTCGGACAGCAAAAGGAGGTGTAAAAATACACACTTGATGGGATGATAATTTACAGATACCATATTTAGTTAATCCCAGATTAAGCGATTAGACATATAAACGAAAAGTTATTATACAAAATAGCTCTGAATTTATTTTAAAAGCATACTGTAGTATGGTTTTAGAATAAATGAAAGAGAGATGCTTTGCAGTATGTGACTAATGTTTAATCTGGGTTAAAGCTGTAGAGAAAGGTATTGTATTGATCTACAGAAATTCATCATAACTTGTACTTTACTGTAAATCAATATTTTAATTTACATATGAATTGTAGGTTATATCGCTTATCTCAAGTCCCCCCTTTTTTGCCCTTTCCCGTGTATGAAGTTGCCGATTGACTTTGTATGAAAGTATATAGACAGTATCGTGAGTCCATCCTGACTCCATTTAAAAAGGCTGTTTTAACGGACTCACTACGAACTCACTACGGACTCACTATGGACTCATTATGGACTCACTCAAACCAAAACACCATAAAAATGGCTTTTTTACCCTATTAAGATAAGTTCTGATTGTTTTTAACTATTAGCCTTGAAGATTGGCTCAAAAAAAGCACTAAAAATATGATGTTCAGTACATTGTAAATATACATATTAATAGGAAAGTATTTTGATACACCCTTTTTTTTTTGCTGTATTTTTAATTATATCCTTAGTTTACAATGATTTAAATACCTATGACTAATTAGATAGTCTACTGTTTTGTTCGCTTTTATTTTTAGGTAGTTTTTAATCCACCCATAAAGTCAAGATGACTTCATAGTACTATTTCTATAGTTATACAAAGACTGGAATTATTTATTTCTTATCATCAGCATATACTCGACTTCCTGACATACTAGCTCCAGCGTCTTTACTTAATTTGGTAAACACAAAGCTAGAAAGTATGGTGATAGCTCCCATTACTAAGAATGTATATCTAAATACTGCTATACTATCTCCTGAAGTGGCAATTGCACTATTCTGAAACATCATCAGTACCATAGAAGATAACGAAATACCTAGGCTAATCGCTAACTGCTGTGTCACTGACAATAAGCTATTTCCTTCACTAGATGTTTCTTGATCTAAATCTGCAAGAGATATCGTGTTCATTGAAGTGAATTGTATTGCGTTAAATGCTCCATTACCTATCATTAAGAGGATAATCACCCAATAAGGTGTATGAGGAGTCACAAAGAAAAAACAGCTGATTAACAGCCCTGTCATTACTGTATTAGTAATCAAAGTACTGCGGTACCCAAACTTTTTAACAATAGGCACAACGAAGTTACGTGATACGAGATTAGATAACGCCTGAGGAATCATCATTAGTCCAGCATACATGGCTGAATATCCATATCCTACCTGTAATAATAAAGGAATCATCAGTGGCATCCCTCCTATCCCAAATCGAGTAACTAGATTACCAATAAGTCCTAAACGCAAAGTCATTATTTTAAATAGGCTAACTTTTATCAACGGATCTTTAACCATCTTAGCGTAGAATACATAGGCTACTCCCATTAATACAGCTACGATAAACAATATGACTAATTGAGTAAAAGATATGCCTGGACTATTCCACTTCTCAATAACTAAAGTTAGCGTAGTTAGTCCTCCACTAAAAAGCACCCAACCGAGTAAGTCAAAACGCCCTACCGTATTTGTGAAGTTAGGAATAATCTTACGCGCAAAGATAACGGCTATAATCCCCACTGGCACATTGATTAAGAATATCCAGTGCCACGATAACTTCTCTACTAAAAAACCTCCTACCGCTGGTCCTAACATAGGTCCTATCAATCCTGGTATGGTAATAAAGTTAATTACTTTAAGTAATTGGTCTTTTGGGTAAGCATATATCAAGGTTAAACGAGCTACAGGTACCATCATCGCTCCTCCGATAGCCTGAAAGATACGTGCTAAAACAAGTTGATCTAAGGTCATAGCGATAGAACAAAAGACAGATCCTAAAGTAAATAACCCTACAGCTAGTATAAAGATATTCTTTGTTCCAAACTTATCTGCTAGCCATCCACTCAAAGGGATCAATAAAGCGACTGTAAGGGTGTAGGATACAATAACACTCTGCATCCCTAAGGGTGATTCGCCAAGACTCTTGGCTATAGAAGGTAATCCAGTGTTTAATATAGTAGCATCTAATGCTTGCATAAATATCGCTAGAGCGCCTAGCCAAGGTAGATATTTACGTGTTCTCTCGTCTGTTATTACTCCTGCTTTCATTTTTAATCTTATTACATTGTAAATCAGTGAAACTCTTTTATCACTGCAAAATTAAGGCTTCCTTACTCCTTTATTCTATAAACTAGATAGATATTTCTTATCTACAAAATGATATAAAACAATATAAAAACAGGCTAATTGCTAATTATTTATTCTTAGCTACTCTAATTGATAATTTGTGTTTTTAACTATATCCTATTTATCAGATAGGCAATAAGTAGATTTATATCCTCTTATTTGACGATAAACTTACTCTATAGTAGATATAAAAAAATCACATTTAACCGACTTTTAACGAAGCTATTTATGAACTAAAAACAAGGTAATAATAGATCATTACTGTTGAATCCAATTGTCTATAATAGCCTTACCATGTGAAGTAATGAAAGACTCAGGGTGAAACTGTACTCCTCTGATATTATATTCTTTGTGGCGTATCATCATCACTATTCCATCTGTACTCTCTGCTACAATATCGAGTTCGGTAGAGAAATTGTCTTTAGATAATGCCCATGAGTGATATAATCCTACTGAGATTGCTTCTGTTATATCACATACTAATAGATCTGGGCTAAGTATATGAAGTACACTAGACTGTCCGTGATAAACAGAAGGAAGATTAATTAAAGTAGCTCCAAAATATTGACCAATAGTTTGATGTCCTAGACATACCCCTAAGATCGGTTTTACGCCTTTATATCTATCTAAAATCTGAAATAAGATTGGATAACTACTTGGTACATCAGGTCCAGGAGATAAAACAATCATATCAAAGTAATCTAAAGACTCTAGTATTACCTCATCTTCAGGTATAACAGCTATAGAACAGTGCTCGTTCTCATCAAACAGCTGAACTAAATTATAAGTAAATGAATCGTGATTATCTATTATAACAATTTGTTTGATTTCACTCATAAACTATTTTGTACTTTTGGAATCTTAAATTTGATATGATTAATATGCTGCTCAAAGATACAACTATCTCACTTATGAACTCATTAGGAGCTCAGAGAATTCCCTTTCTTTTTATCATTAGTTATAATGGAAAAGAGTGTATCATAAAGCCATTATCAGAAGTATCTAGTGATGAGATTAAATACAACTTCCAAGATGTCAGTAATCATCCATCCGAAGTACCTACTCACGCACCTGTAATCGAAGTATTTCCTTTAAGTTTCGATGCATATCAGTGTAAATTTGACATTGTAAAACGAGAGTTACAATTAGGCAATACTTATTTAACAAATCTAACGGTAGCAACACCTTTAGCTTATTCAGGCACCTTAAATGAGATCTATAATACCGCTAAGGCAAAATATAAATTATGGGTTAAAGATCAGTTCACTTGCTTCTCTCCCGAGATATTTGTTCAAATTAAAGACAATACAATCTATTCTTTTCCAATGAAAGGAACGATAAAAGCAGATATACCCAATGCTAGTGAAACGCTCTTAAATGACAAGAAAGAAACAGCAGAACATTATACGATCGTTGATTTAATTCGCAATGATCTGAATATTGTTTCTAAAAAAGTTCGAGTAAACCGATTTAGATACCTCGATCAACTAGAGACATCTAAAGGACCTATCTTACAGATGAGTTCTGAGATTGCAGGAGATTTGACTCCCGATTGGCATGATAGAATAGGTTCTATACTTAACAAGCTTCTTCCTGCTGGTTCTATCACAGGCTCCCCTAAAGAAAGTACTATTAGAATCATTAGTGAATCAGAACAATATGAGCGTAACTATTACACTGGTATCTGTGGTATCTATGATGGTAAATATTTAGATAGTGCTGTAATGATCCGCTTTATAGAACAACAAGGTGATAATTATGTCTATAAAAGTGGTGGAGGAATAACTTCCTCTAGCAATGTCACGATGGAGTATGAAGAATTACTTCAAAAAATATACATCCCAAACTAATAAATACTAATAATTTCATAGTAATTGCCATATAAATGCATTTTTATCATTTTTAAGGCGATAAAGACATCTTACTAATAAAAACAAAAAAAACATAATACTACAGTCCCTCTATATTGCACTATTACCACTATACTCCTCTTTTGACTGTGTTTTATTTAATCGTTTTCTTTCTAAACAAGCATTATACCTATAATATTTTCTTTTTTAAATTTTTATATACAT
>JBOFGJ010000672.1:0-25488 GCA_051649065.1 Flavobacterium sp.
CTTGCTTTTTGCCTTGGTAATTGGTTTAAAAGAAAAGAGAGCTTCTAAGAACTAAGCTAAACGACTCTGTAGAGTGCTTATCTTACTCTCTCTACCCCAATCATACGTCTTAGAGGTATCAGATACATATTTATATAACAGAAGTGCTTTTCTAGCTAGGAGAGCACTTTTTTTGTTTATAGAAGTCTTAGTAGTAGAGGCGCGATAGAGAATATCAGCGAATAGCTCGATGTTTTCTAAGTTCATTCCATCTATGGCAAGTAAGGTAGCTATCGTCTCGTCATCAGAAGATAAGATGAAGTTGTCTATGTTTAGATTGAAGTTGTTCTTAAGGGCAGAAGTAAAGTCTTGTACCTGTTGCTCCGTTTCGAAGTCGTCAATAGGTAGTGAATTAAAAACGGCTCTTAGTAATTGAGCCGTTTGTTGTATCATTCTAAGTACGAGATCTCTTCTTTCCATAAAAATTAATTAGCGTACTGGTCGTAAGGTATTGCTAAATGTAACTTTAAAAGGAGTTGTTTTATTTCCGTTATTCTTCATCACATAGATAAACTTAAACATCTTAGCATGGTCACTTTCTATAGTTAGTGAGCCACCTGTATAACTGTCTTTTAATACAATGTCTTGGCTATTCTCTACACGGATAGATTTGGCAATACCTGTCTTTAGGTCGCTCATCGTCATACCGTAGTAGTAGGATTTGTTGTCTCCTTTTACAGAGATATTTTCTCCTTTAAAGCCTTTTGTTAGGATCACTACAGAGTAATTCTCTCCTGTGGCTTTAATGTTTTTGAGATAGTTGTCTTTTGTTTTATCAGTCACAGATCTAAAGTCATCTCTCACTTGCGCATAATCAGGTAAGTCGATTACGTCTTTTTCTTCAGGAAGTCTTTCTTCCTCTTTGATTTTTTCGATTCGCTCATCAACAGTCAATTCCTTAGGAGGTGTAATAGTTGCTACATGTGAAGCAGATTTACACATCGAGAATAGGACGATTAATGCTAAGAAAGGTAATTTTTTCATATTCTTAATTTAACAATGATAGGGATGCGATCGTAAGTAAGTATCTTTGTTGCCGTAAAGATAAATTTTTACAGCTAATAAAAAAACTGTAATAGAGTGTCTTAAACGTTAAAATAGGTTTTTCAATGAATTATGATGTCATATTAGTAGGTGGTGGAGCAGCAGGTTTTTTTACTGCTATTAATTTAGTCGAACAGAATAAAGGGCTAAAAGTAGCTATTATAGAACGAGGAAAAGAGGTATTGTCTAAAGTGAAAATATCAGGAGGAGGGAGATGTAATGTTACGCACGCATGCTTTGATCCGAAGGAGTTGACACAGTTTTATCCTAGAGGGGCTAAAGAATTATTAGGTCCTTTTCATCAGTTTTGCTCAGGGGATACGATAGAGTGGTTTGATCGCCACGGAGTGACGCTTAAGATAGAAGAAGATGGAAGGATGTTCCCTGATACAGATTCATCACAGACGATTATAGACTGTTTTATGAAAGCTGTACGAGAACTAAAAATAGAGGTTATCACAAGTAGTAGTGTACAGGGGATTTTTAAGAAAGAGAATAGCTGGAAGCTAGATACTACTACAGGTAATTATGAGTGTGAATATCTAGTAATGACCACAGGTAGTAATCCGAAGATGTGGAATATGATGTCTGATTTAGGACATAAGATTGTAGAACCTGTTCCTTCTTTATTTACGTTTAATATTAATGACAAGCGTATTAAAGATTTAATGGGGGTTGCTACTCCTGCTGAGGTGAGTGTTAAAGGAACTAAATTAGAAGCGGCAGGACCTTTATTGATCACACACTGGGGGATGAGTGGGCCTGGTATATTACGTCTATCTGCATGGGGTGCTAGAATTTTGGCAGAGAAGAATTATCAGTTTCATATTACAGTGAATTGGATGCCACAGCACAGTTTCGAATCCCTTAAAGAGGAACTTCAGCACATCAGAAAAGAACATGCTAAGAAGAATGCAATTAAGCGTATCGAATTAGAATTGCCTAATCGTTTATGGGAGCGCATGGTAGTGGTGTCTGGTATAGCAGAAGATACGAAGTGGGCAGATGTAACGAATAAGCAGTTGGATGCGTTATGCGGAGAATTGACTCAAGGAGTGTACCAAGTGAATGGAAAGAGTACATTTAAAGATGAATTTGTTACTGCAGGTGGTATTGATTTAAAGGAAGTAAACTTTAAAACGATGGAAAGCAAAGTAAATAACAATTTGTATTTTGCTGGAGAGATATTAAATATTGATGCGATTACAGGAGGTTTTAACTTTCAAAACGCATGGACAAATGGGTATATAGCTTCTCAAGCTATTAGTACTAAAATAGAAAGTAAATAAGATGAGGTTTAGTTATTATAATTTGACAAGTAAGATCTTACTGTCAGTGTTCTGTTTATTGCCATTCCTTGGGATGATTATATTCTTTATGCAGGTTGGTAATGTATTGGCAATATCACTGAGTGTGATTATGATTTTCTTACTCATTGTGTTTGCTTACAAATGTTTTTTTATCAAAGTAAATATTGGTAAATCTGGGATTACCTATGTTAGCCCTCTAAAAAAGAAGCATCTGAATTGGGATGAGGTGAAAGATGTATTGATAGTGGTACGTGAGCGCCGTTCTCTTCCTGATTATTATAAATTCAACGAATGGATGGAAGCAGGTAAGGCGGGTAAGAGTTATTTTGTTTTATTTAGAACAACAGAAGGCTTTCCTGAGAATCCTATGTTTATGTTTAGTGCGCCAACAGGAGAAGACTATATAAGTGTACAGTTTCGACCAAGTCTAAAACAAGCAATAGAAAAGTATAGATAACAGAGTGTATTCCTGTATAAAAAGGCAGTAAAACTTAGGTTTTACTGCCTTTTTTTTGGGATGTGTATAGGGCTTGTGATTTTAAATTTTTGACAAAAAAATGATGACCCGTCCTGAAAAAAATGTAAGTGGTCGCATAATGGTCGCATAGTGATCGCATAATGGTCACATAGTTTTGGCCATTTTTGATGCTACCATTATACCATCAAACTGCTATTATTGCCCTATCATTTCGGCTTGATTTTTGATGTATGTAATTCACTATTAATTATTTAAACCAATCGAATTATGGCAATTATTACAGCAAAAAAGACACTCAAAGGTAAAGTTGGCGAGGTGTATCAAAGAGAGTTTAGAGGAAAGCAAATTGTACAAGTTAATCCTAAACGCTCTAAACAAGACAAAAAGAAAAATGTAAATGCTCCATTGATGAAGCATACTTCACATCATAGTTCGCTTTTGCGAAAGTATATTGAGGTATATTTAGGTAATCGACATGAGAGTTTTATGCACTCTCGTTTTTTGGGTAAACTGTTGACCGCTGTTCATAGTAACAAAGAATTATCTCTTCAAGAGAAAAATATCTTTAATGTTGACTGTGGTCCACTTGAGGGATTTGAGTTTAATACAAAGGTGTTGTTTAAAGATACTTTTTTGCCAAAGATAGAAGTAGAGAAGATTAGTGAGTCTAAAATTAAGGTTACTGTTCCTGCATTTGTTCCAAAAGAACAAGTAGTGTTTCCTAAAGATTGCACTGAGGCAATAGTGAGATTCTGTGTATTGAGTTTAGAGAGTCAATTTGTTGTTTATCAGTCTAAAACTATTGATATTGCAAGTTATCAGGGGTACTTTGAGTTCAAGATTAATGATCCTTTTATAGAGGAGAAAGTATTTGTGTTTGATATTCCTAGTTTTGATGAAAAGGTAGAAGTGATTGTATCAGATATACAGTTCTATTATCCGATTAATGATATACCTGTACGCTTAGCTTTATATAATAGCAAGACTTGTAATCCGAGTACACTTGTTTATGCGAAGTAATTATTTGTGAAAGTTAGATAATATAGAAGGTCATTAGCGTGAGTTGGTGACCTTTTATTTTGCCGTATTTATACTTGTAGAGATTATATGGATAGGCAGGAGTGTGTTGTTTTTGTGATTTTGTTTTGTTTTATTGTTAAATATGTTTGCGTAATGTGTTATATTTATCTAAAAATTGTTTTTTATGATAGATAATGTGAAGTATGGATTAAAGCTCTCAGGTTTTGGGGCGTTTAGTTTTATAAAGGTTGCAATGTTTGGTTTGTTTAGCGCATTAGTAAGTTTGATTACAGGTATTATCTTGTTGTCTAATGCGAGTAGCACGAATGAAGTAGGTGAAGTGTATGAAAGTTCTTTCAGTACGTTTATTAAAGACTCACCTTACCTTTCAGTATTGTTATTAATCACGCTGATAAGTATCTATTTTGTGTTTTCGTTTTCGACACAATATGCTTTTAGGAAAGTAGCTAGACGTATTTTAGATGATAAAGCCGAATCATTCTTAGAATCTATTATGGATAAGGCGATGGATAAGACGATGGGTAGAATAGATGAAACTGAGAAACAGAATATGTTACAACGCGGTATGGATTATTCTGTATTAAAGCTTCAGACGATTAATAATGTAAAGCAAGAGACGAATAATAAATGGCTAAGATACCTGTTGGTATTAGGGTTCTCTAAATTAAAGTTAGATGATATCCCTTTTGATGACCCTAAGTTTAATGTGCGTTCTGAAATAAAAACAAGAGTGATACAGGGGATTAAAGACTTTGCTACACCTGATAAACAGTTCTTTTGGATGATCATAGGGTACCATTGGGTAGTAGTTTTGATTATAGCATTTATGAGATAATGTTGTAATTATATAATATGTTAGATAAGATCAAATATGCTGCAAAACTATCCTTTATAGGAGGAAGTAGTTTTTTTAAGATATTTATAGTAGGTTCATTCAGTGCAGTGTTTTCTTTTGCTATAGGTTTATTTTTATTTATATATGGACCATATCTAGAGGTAGGTAATATAGGAGGTTCGGCAGGACTGATGGCTTTATTTGCGGTCTTTATTATTGCTCCGATTCAGAGCGTTTCGTTGACCATTATATTGATTAGTAATTACTTTATCTTTTCTATGGCTAGTTCGTATGCTGTTAAAAAGGTAGCGAATAGACTATTAAATGACAAGGGGGAGGTTCTTCTGTATCCTTTAATTGATAAGGCATTAGATAAGGTGATTAGTGATACTTCTGTGGCTGATAAACAGAACTGGATGCAGAAGGGATTTGATTTTTCTTTGGTACAAATGCAGATTGTCAATAATATTAAAAATCAAAGTGAGAATAAGTGGATTAAGAAGATGCTAGTTTATGGATTTAAAAAGTTGAGTGTAGACGATATTCCTTTTAATGATCCAAAGTTAAATATCCTTGAGATAATTAAAGATAGAGTTATTAATGCTATTCGAGAAATGGCAAGTCCGAGTAAGAAGAAGTTTTGGTATATGATCTTATTTCATTGGATAGCGGTTTTGGTAATTTTGATAATGAATTTGATATAAAGTGGAGCTAGTGATTTTGAAAGGAGTCATTAGCTTTTGTTGTATTCGAACGGTTTTAGAATAATAACTTTCTTAAAGAATAGAGTAGCTATCAATAAAAGATGTTATTTTTGTGTCATAGAAATAACAGAATGATGAATATAGAAGACTTTATTTTTAATCGATCAGTAGATGTTAATTTGGCTATGGAGGGTGGTTTCTCATGGAGTACGCCTAGTAATATAGCATTGGTTAAATATTGGGGAAAGAAAGATAATCAGATACCTGCGAATCCATCGTTGAGTTTTACCTTGAATAATTGTAAGACAGAGACATCGCTAAGATATAAAGCAAAATCTGACAAAGGAATAAGTTTTGATCTTTTGTTTGAGGGGCAACCTAAGGAAGATTTTAAACCAAAGATTCAGAAGTTCTTCGAGAGAATAGTAAAATACTGTCCTTATATAGAGCATTACCACTTCATTATAGATACTAAGAATACTTTTCCACATAGTTCGGGTATAGCATCTTCAGCTTCAGGTATGGGGGCTATGGCTGTCAATGTTATGTCATTAGAAAAGTTGTTAAATACAGATATGACTGTTGAATACTTTAATCAGAAGGCTTCTTTCTTAGCGCGTTTGGGCTCTGGAAGTGCATGTAGAAGTATTACAGGAAGTGTAGTGGTGTGGGGAGAACAAGCTGATATTACAGGTAGCTCGGATTTATATGGTATAGAATTTCCATATGAGGTACACCCTGTGTTTAAGAATTACTGTGATACGATTCTGCTTGTTGATAAAGGAGAGAAAAAAGTATCAAGTACGGTGGGACATGATTTGATGCATAATCATCCTTATGCAGAGCAACGCTTTAGTCAAGCACATGAGAATTTGGCTAAATTGAAAGATATATTGGTAGAGGGTAATTTAGTAGGCTTTATGGCGTTAGTAGAGAGTGAAGCACTAACATTACACTCGATGATGATGACTTCGATGCCTTATTTTATTTTGATGAAGCCTAATACACTTCAGATTATTGAAAGAATATGGGCGTTTAGAGAAAAGACATCTATACCTGTGTGCTTTACATTAGATGCTGGGGCAAATGTCCACGTGTTATACCCAAAGGGAGATAAAGATTTCGTACAGACATTTATCAGACAGGATTTGGCTCAGTATTGTCAGAATGAGCAGTATATAGATGACGAAATAGGTACAGGATCATTATTAATTAAATAATTTTTTGTAATTTTATACTACGGTATGCTAATTGCATATTGAGAACTTAAAATTTGGAGATATGAAAAAGTTAATGACAATTTTTGGTTTAGCAATAGGTAGCTTACTATTTAGTCAAGCAACTTATGCGCAAGAGTTAGCGCCTGATCAGAACCCTAATTATAGAGTAAGTATGGTAAAGTATATGGCAGTGAAAGATTCATTGACGACTACTTTGAGTACAACTGTACAAGATACTTATAAGGCGTATGACTGGTATGAGGCTAAAATGGAGCGCAAAGCTCAGAAAAGAGAGTGGAAACACGAGGAGCGTATGGCTCGTGCTAAATATGGTAGAAGCTACTCTAGTTATGACAGTGGATATTATGGCAACTACTATAATAGATATAACTCAGGGTGGAGTAACTGGAATAATTGGAGACCTCAAATTGGCTTTAGAACAGGAAACTGGTGGTTCTCTATCTAGGAATTAAAAACACAATATGAAAAATAAAAACAGGATTATGCAAATTAAACGTATAGCATTAGCTGCAGTATTAGCTGTATCAGGATTAGTTATCACATCATGTGGTCGTCAAGTAACAAGAGTAAGTACTGAAGATACTATCGATATCAGTGGTAGATGGAATAACTCAGACTCAAGAGAGGTGGCTGATCAAATGACTAGACAGATATTAGAAGAAGAGTGGATATCTAATTTCCGCGAAGAGAATGCAAGCAAGAAACCTGTGGTTATTGTGGGGATGGTATATAATAAAAGCCATGAGCATATCGAAGCAGAAACTTTTGTGAAAGATGTGGAGCAAGCTTTTATTCGTTCTCAAAGAGTTCGTTTAGTACAAGGTGGAAAGAAACGTGAAGAATTGCGTGGTGAGCGTGCTGACCAACAAACAAATGCTTCTTCATCTTCTATGAAACAATTCGGTTTAGAACAAGGAGCGGACTTTATGTTACAAGGTTCTATTAACTCTATCGTAGATGCACACAAGAAGAAAAAAGTGGTTTATTACCAAGTTAACTTAGAGTTGACTAATATTCAAACAAATGAAGTAGTTTGGATAGGTGAGAAAAAGATCGCTAAGTACGTAAAAAACTAATTTAAAGGAAAATAGATGGTTTCAAGTAGAACCATATATTCTGTTATAAAAACATCATTGCTTTATGCAATGATGTTTTTCGTGTTTGGATGTGCTTCTTATCACAATAGAATAACAGACTATTATCAGAAGTTAGGTTCCTCTCAATTTGACCTTGCAGAGAAGGCTTTAGATAAGAATGCTTTGTTACAAAAGCCTCGAAATTTATTGCTTTTTTATATGGAAAAAGGTAGGGTAGCACACTTAAAAGGGGAATACGAAGCAAGTAATAAATATTTTAATCAAGCAGATTTGCTAGTAGAAGATGGATTGTCTACTACAGGAGATATAGCTGTTGGTTTATTTTTAAATTCAATGTCTCAAAATTATAAGGGAGAAGAGTTTGAGATATTTATGCTTCACTATTACAAGGCTTTAAACTATATGTACCTTGGTCAGACGAATGAGGCTATAGTTGAGGCTAGACGTATTTCACTACAGAATTATGCACAAGGAGATAAGTATAAAGATAAGTCAACACGTTATTCGAAAGATGCGTTTTCACTTAATATACAAGGGTTAATCTATGAGTATAGTGGAAACTATAATGATGCTTTTATCTCTTACAGAAATGCTGTAGAGACTTATCAATCTTCGAAAGATGGTATGTATTATGGTGTAGCTATGCCAACTAGTTTAAAATACGATGTCATACGCATGGCAGCAAAGATTGGGTTTAGTGGTGATGTGGCAAAGTATGAACGTGATTTTAATCTGAATGCAAAAGATATTCCAAGTGGTTCAGGAGGTGAAGTAGTTATCTTTTGGGAGAATGGAAGAGCGCCAATAAAAGAACAAGATAATCTTTACTTTACTTTAGCAAAAGGTGATTCAGGTAGTTTAGTGTTTACGAATGCCTTAGGGTTTATTATTCCCTTAGATTTCGGTATTGCAGGAAAGACTAATCTTAATGATATTCACAGTGTAAATATTGCTTATCCTAAGTATATAGTTCAGCCTATGCCATTTAATAAAGCAACTGTATTAGTTAATGATTCAAAACAGGCAGGGTTTGAAAAAGTAGAAGATTTAGACGCTTTGGCTGTACTTACTTTAAAAGAACGTGCAGGTAAAGAATTAGGGCAGATTTTGACTCGAGTAGCGGTAAAAAAAGCAGCAGAGTATGCTGTGAAAGCTGCAGCTAAATCTAATGGTAAAGATGGAGATGCTAATGCGTTACTAGAAGGAATAGGATTAGGTGTACAGTTGTTTAATTTCTTTTCAGAAAAGGCAGATACACGTAACTGGCAGACATTACCAGCTCAAATTAATTACTCTCGTGTACCACTTGAGTTAGGTCAGAATAAGCTGAAGATTACAATGGAACGTCCTAATGGACAACGTATAGAACATAATGTAGAGATAAATGGAACTGGTAAAATGCAGTTCTATAATTTCGCGACTATGAAGTAATAGATTATGAGTGAGAATAGAGTGTGTACACACTGTAAAGCAGCTATTGTATGTAATACAGATGATATTAAACAATGTGACTGTACGAAAGTGAGTATATCTAATGAAACACGTGTTTTTTTGGCAGGGTCATTTCACAAGTGTTTGTGTAATGACTGTTTAACAAAGTTTGATCAGATGATTCACTCGTGTAAGGGAAAGGAATTGCCTAAGCGCAGAAGCGAGATGGAAGAGGGAGTTCATTATTATATGGAGAATGAATATTTTGTGTTTACAGAACTGTATCATATGATGAAAGGACAGTGTTGTCAAAATGGATGTAGACATTGTGTTTATGGGTTCAAAAACAGGTATTTATAAAAAATAAGGACATTAAAAAGGGTGCGAGCAGATATTATGTGTATTTTTGCATCGAGAATTTATAATAACAGCTATGAAAGGACCATTATTTTATTCGAAGATTCTTCTTTTTGGAGAATATGGAATTATCAAGGACTCTAAAGGATTATCAATTCCTTATAATTTTTATAAGGGAGCATTAAAGATGTCTGAGAACTTGGAAGGAGTGGCATTAAAATCTAATCAGAGTTTGAAGAACTTTGCAGCGTATTTATGTGATATGCAGGAGCAAGAACCTTCATTGGTAAAGTTTGATTTAGAGCGATTAAATACAGAGATAGAACAAGGATTGTACTTTGATTCAAGTATTCCTCAAGGATATGGTGTAGGGAGTAGTGGAGCTTTAGTAGCGGCTATTTATGATCAATATGCACAGGATAAAATCACCGTATTAGAGAATCTTACAAAGGACAAACTTTTAGTGTTAAAAGGAATCTTTGGTAAGATGGAGTCTTTCTTTCATGGTACTAGTTCAGGATTAGACCCACTAAATAGTTACCTTAGCCTGCCTATCTTAATTAATTCAAAAGATAATATCGAGCCTGCTGGTATTCCGTCACAAAGTGTGGATGGTAAGGGAGCAGTGTTTTTGATTGATTCAGGTATTGTAGGAGAGACAGCGCCTATGATTACTATTTTTATGGAAAGTTTAAAAGATCAAGGTTTCCGTCAGATGCTTAAAGATCAGTTCGTAAAATACACAGACGCCTGTGTAGAGAACTTCTTAAAAGGTGACGTTAAATCTCTATTTAGTAATACGAAATTGTTATCGAATGTAGTGTTTAATCACTTTAAACCTATGATTCCTGAACAATTTCACAGTGTTTGGCAAAAGGGAATCGAGACAAATGATTACTATTTAAAACTTTGTGGATCAGGTGGAGGAGGTTATATCTTAGGATTTACTCCTGATATTGATAAAGCAAAAGAATCATTAAAAGAATATAAATTAGAAGTGGTATATCAGTTCTAATAAAGTAAATCTAAAATCAGCAACGACCATTTGTTGTAAATTAATTCTACTTTACATAGCTTCAATTAGCTCTGAAACCACACAGCAGTGTGCTTTAATTACTAATCTTGCTCTGTTTTGTATAATTCATTCTCGTTAAAATGTTATATGCAGGTTTAAGAATAAAGTAAATGTTATAACCTTTCGCTAATGCGAAAATAAATTGATACAAGAGAGATGTTGTCTAGGAAAAGCAAATTGCTCTTAGCGAAAATATTTAGCTTGTTCTCAGTGGTGAGGGGTTATAACATTTTTATTATAGTAGTAGCACAGTACTTAGCTTCTATTTTTATTTTTGCTCCACAACTAAGAGCATTAGATGTGATCCTTGATTGGAAGTTGTTTCTGATTATTTTTGGATCTTCCTTAGCAATCGCTGGTGGATACATCATCAATAATTTTTATGACGCAGAGAAGGATTTGATTAATAGACCGATAAAGTCTATGGTAGATCGCCTAGTCAGTCAGGCTACTAAATTAAGAGTATATTTTGCGCTTAATTTTTTTGCAGTAGGAATAGTGTTTGCTGTATCATGGCATGCATCCGCTTTCTTTTCTATCTATATTTTCTTATTGTGGTTTTATTCACATAAGTTAAAGAAGTTCCCTATTATTGGTAACCTTACAGCTTCATTGTTAGCGATATTGCCTTTTTTTAGTATATTGATGTACTTTAGGTTTTATTATCCTTCTATCTTTTTACATGCTGCTTTTTTGTATCTGATTATTCTAATACGTGAGTTGATAAAAGATATGGAAAATATTAAAGGTGACTTTGCGAATGACTATCAGACTATTCCTGTGCGTTTTGGAGAGAAGAAAGCAAAGGAAGTAATTACTTTCGTTACTTTGTTGGCATTGATTCCTATTTACTTTTTAGTGAGTAGAGATAACCTTGGGTATATGGTGTATTACTTCTACTTAAGTATTGTTGTCTTAATACTATTCTTATATAGATTATGGACATCAAGAAATTTAACACAATATCACAGTCTACATATTAGTTTGAAAATATTGATTCTATTAGGTGTGTTTTCTATTGTTTTAATAGATCCGGATGTACTGATTAGCGGTAAAGTGTTGCTAGAAGAAACGTTGTAAAGTCTAAAAGTTATGTAAACTTTTAAAGTTATATTAATTAATGCATAGAATAAAACTATCTTTGCAAAAATCTTTTGATATGAATAACGGTAAGTCGAGTTCAGGAAATAATAAATCGAATCGCTCAGGTAGTAAAAATACAGCGGGTAAGAAGTCTTTTGGTTCTAAAGGAGGAACTAAAAAGACGTATGGTGGGAATGATAATAACAAGTCTTTTGGTTCTAAAGATGGAGCTAAAAAGACTTATGGAGATAATGATACAAGCAAGAAGTCTTTCGCTAATAAAGATGGTAAAAAACCTTTTAGCGCTAATACAACTAAGAAATACGATAGTAAGCCAAGGGTGAAAAATACACCTAAGGATTCAGATGAATTGCGTTTAAATAAATATATTGGTAATTCAGGCGTTTGTTCACGTCGTGAGGCAGATATCTATATCGTATCAGGAAATGTGAAAGTAAACGGTGAGGTAGTTACTGAATTAGGATACAAAGTGAAGAAGACGGATGTAGTTAACTTCGATGGTACTATTCTTACTCCAGAGAAACTTACTTACGTGTTATTAAACAAACCAAAAGGTTTTGCTACGATTAATGAGCCAATCATTACTGAAGAAAATGTGTTGTCATTAATTAAAGGTGCATCTAAATATCCTTTAGTACCAATCGGAAGAATGGATAAGACAACTATTGGTTTATTGTTGTTCACGAATGATACTAACTTATTACAGAAGTTAAACTCTACAGATCAACGTTCTTCTAAACTATATCACGTATCTTTAGATAAGAACTTAAAATATGAGGACTTAGAGAAAGTACAAAAAGGAGTGTATATTGATGAACGTCGTGTATTCGCTGAAGAGGTATCTTATGTAGACGACCAACCTAAGACTGAAGTAGGTATTAAGCTTAAAGCATCTAATGTTAAGTTAGTACGTGCTATCTTTGAGTCTTTAGGCTATAATGTTATCAAGTTAGACCGTGTGATGTATGGTCCATTAACAAAGTGGAACCTTCCTAGAGGAAAATGGAGACACTTAAGTGAAGAGGAAGTAAGAAACCTTAAGAATAGTAAATAAGATTACGATATATATAAAGCTCACTAGATGATAGTGAGCTTTTTTTATTGGAATCGCATTGTTATGGGGGGAATGTGAATATGGACTTGACTGCTTTGCCATTAACCCAGATTAAGCATTAGCCAAATACTGCAAAGTATTTCTACCTCATATCTCTTTCATTTCTTCTAAAACCATACTACATGCCTTGCTACTGTTGGCTCTTCGTTTTAAAACAGTCCATAGGTCTATTTTATACTCAGCCCTTTCATAAATTCAGAGCTATTTTGTATAATTACTTTTCGTTTATATGTCTATCGCTTAATCTGGGATAAAAAAAAGTGAACAAACAAATGTCTGTTCACTTCATTATAATTATTGTAATTATCTTATTATTGTAAGTATGCTGGAAGTTCCATAGGTATTTCCATTACTAATACTTGACTATTTTCGTTTGCTTTGATAGTGAAAGAATCTTCGCCGTCAAAACCGATAGCATCTCTTCTGTGTAAAACATCTTCTCCTAAAGTGATATCTCCTTCTAATACAAACATAAATACTCCGTTTGATTTGTCTTTTAGTTCATAGGTAAGTTCTTTACCTTGTTCTAAGTCGGTCATGTGAAACCAAGCATTCTGATGAATCCACACTCCTTTATCATCTGCATTAGGAGAAAGGATTTGATCCCATTTATTGATTCTATCCTCTTTATTTAATTTTAACTGATCATAACGAGGTTTTACATTTAGTTTATCTGGGAATATCCAGATTTGTAAGAATTTACTTTCCTGATTTTCATTAGGGTTAAACTCGCTGTGTTGTACACCAGTACCTGCACTCATCACTTGGATTTCTCCTTCATTAATGATTGTACCATTCCCCATACTGTCTTTATGAGATAAACTACCGCTTAGGGGGATAGAGATAATCTCCATATTATCATGAGGGTGTGTACCGAATCCCATTCCTGCAGCAACATTGTCATCATTTAGTACGCGTAATACTCCAAAATGTACTCTGTCATTGTTTCTATAATTAGCGAAACTAAAGGTGTGATGAGATTTTAGCCATCCGTGATTAGCATAACCTCTACTATCTGCTGTGTATATAATTTTTGTGTTCATAGCTTTATTATTTTATATTACAAAGATACGTTGACAGGGGTTGATGCCTCCTTAATGTAGGTTAAGAACGCTAGGTATTAGTGTTTTACTGTTTATTTCTAGTGGCGTCAAAGTATTCTCTTAGTATATCTTCTCTAAAATCGGGATGGGCAATATTAGCCAATGCGTGTACGCGGTCTACTATAGATTTAGCTCTTAGATCAGCTACTCCGTATTCTGTCACAATAAACTGTGCATGCGCACGAGAAGTAACTACGCCTGCACCGTTTTTTAGAAAAGGCACTATCTTATTACCTCCTTTTTTGGTTGTAGCAGACATGGCTATAATCGCTTTACCTCCTTTACTACGAGTGGCTCCGCGCATAAAATCTACTTGCCCACCTACTCCTGAGTAAATGTTCGGACCAATAGAGTCAGCACATATCTGCCCAGTTAAGTCTATTTCTACAGCAGAGTTAATGGCTATTGTTTTTGGATTTTGACGAATAATGAATGGATCATTAGTGTAAGAACATTCTTTCATCTCAAAAAATGGATTGTTATCTAGGTATTTATAAATGCGCTCTGTACCTACGAAAAATGTTGTGACTGCTTTGTTATTAGAAGATACTTGTTTTGAACAATCTAATGCTCCCGCTTCAATCAAATCAATTACTCCATCAGCAAACATCTCAGTGTGTAATCCTAAGTGCTTGTGATTTCTCAGTTTTTGTAGTACAGCTTCTGGGATAGAACCGATCCCCATCTGTAAGGTACTACCATCTTCTATCAATTCAGCGATATATCCCCCTATTTTATCTTCTATATCATCATAACTGTCGCTATACTCTGTTAATAGAGGAGTATGATGTTCTACTAGTACATCTATCTTAGAAACGTGTAAAGCAGCATCGCCGAAAGTGCGAGGGATGTATTTATTCACTTGTGCAATAACAATCTTAGAAGAGCGTATCGCAGCAGGTGTCGCCTCTACAGAAGATCCTAAAGAACAGAATCCGTGCTCATCAGGTGGAGATACTTGTATTAAAGTTACATCAAGATGAACTAGACCACTGTCAAAAGCTTCAGGTAATGAGCCTAGAAATATCGGTGTATATGTACCATTACCTTCTTTAATAGTATGTCTCACATTCCCACCTGTAAAGAAGGAATTCACAAAAAAACTTTCTCTGTATTTTGGATCAGCATAAGGAGCTTTACCTAATGTGTGAATATGACAGAACTCTACTTTTCTTAATTCTGGAGCTCGTTCTACTATAGCGTCTATTAAGTGGTTAGGTGTACAGGCTACAGCGTGTACATAGATTCTGTCACCAGATTTAATAAGCTTAGCGGCTTCTTGTGCAGTTGTGTAATTCATTTCTTAGTGTGTATTTTTGTTTTATCTAACGTAGATTTCTTTAAATGTACAGCATTACAAATTACAAGACAAACAAAAAGTATGTATAATCATTTTTTCATTGGTTGTAATAGTGTAATTTTGTAGGATATAAAATTTTAAGGTATGATAATTCCAAAAACTCTTGAAGAAATCGAGTTGATGAGACAGAGTGCATTGCTTGTTTCTAAAACATTAGGAATGATAGCAACAGAGCTAAAACCAGGAGTAACAACTTTAGAGCTTGATGCAAAAGCTGAAGAATTTATTAGAGATCACGGAGCAGTACCAGGATTTAAAGGCCTATATGGTTGTCCTTCTACGTTATTAACTAGTGTGAACGAACAGATTGTACACGGGTTACCTACTAATCGTCCTTTAGAAGAGGGGGATATAGTATCTGTAGACTGTGGTACAGTGATGAACGGTTATTATGGAGATCACGCTTATACATTCGAGATTGGAGAAGTAGATCCAGCTACTAAGAAGTTATTACAGATTACAAAAGAATCGTTATACGTAGGTATTAGACAATTCAGATTAGGAAATAGAGTAGAAGACGTAGGTAGTGCTATCCAACGTTTCTGTGAAGCAGAAGGATATACTGTCGTTCGCGAACTTGTAGGTCACGGATTAGGTACTAAGATGCACGAGGATCCTGAAATGCCTAACTATGGTAAGCCTGGTAATGGTAAGAAGTTCGTAGAAGGTATGGTGGTAGCTATAGAGCCTATGATCAACTTAGGTACTCGTAATATCAAGCAACTTAATGACGGATGGACTATCGTAACACGTGATGGGAAACCATCTGCACACTTCGAACACGATGTGGCATTAGTGAATGGTAAACCTGAGTTACTTTCTACATTCCAGTATATCTATCAAGCATTAGGTATCACTAGTAATGAAGAAGATGAGTTTAGAGCTAAAGCATTAGTTCTTTAATCACTCATTCTTATTAATGAAGAAGTTATTCAAAACAATATTGAACATAGTACCTCGACCGATATTAATTCGGTTGAGTTACGTTGTTCGTCCTATGATGGCATGGTACCTTAAGGGCAATACCTTTACGGATCCTATTGATGGGAAGAGCTTTAAAACCTTCTTACCTTATGGCTATGCTAAGCAACGTAATAACGTTCTTTCTCCTAGTACACTTTCACTAGAGAGACACCGCCTTTTATGGCTTTATTTACAGCGTGAGACAGACTTCTTTAGTACACCTAAGAAAGTACTGCACTTCGCACCCGAGCAAGCGTTCTATAAACGCTTCAAGAAACAACCTAATCTAGACTATACTACTACAGATTTAGAATCTCCTTTAGCTGATGTTAAAGCAGATATCTGTAATCTGCCTTTTGCAGATAATAGTTTTGATCTGATTCTGTGTAATCACGTGTTAGAACATATTCCTGATGATACCAAGGCGATGCAAGAGCTGTATCGTATCCTTAGACCTGGTGGTATGGGAATATTCCAGATTCCACAAGATATGTCTAGAGCTGTAACCTTTCAAGATGATTCTATCACAGATCCTAAAGAACGCACGCTTATCTTCGGTCAGTATGACCACGTACGTGTCTATGGCCGTGACTATTTTGACAAGCTTAGAGCTGTCGGATTTACCGTTATAGAAGAAGACTTTATACACAAACTTACTCCTGAAGAAGTAACTAAATACTGTCTAGCAGAAGGAGAGATTATACCTGTGTGTTTTAAGTAGGTGTTTATAATCACTGACTGTTATTATCTTTCTGTATAATTGACTTTATCTAATAGAATAAATAGTTGCCCTTACTATCTGTCTTGTATTTAGTGATCGCTAGAGGTCGACCTTGCTTTAAAAGATTGTAAGCTATAGCTGATATACTCAAGTTATCTGCTTTAGAATCTTTACTTAGTGCTATGTTTGCTGTGTAAGGGGTGATAAGCATATTGTGTTTATAGCGTTTTACTAAGTTACTAAAGCTGTGTATCTGGATAGTGTCTGTTTTTTGAGTAGGAAAGGAAATGTATAAATATACAGTATATATCACTATAGCTATCGAAGGATAGAACATATAAGTAAAGAACGCAATTACTAGACCAATTGCTAAACTTATTAATACAGCTCATATATCTATTTGAGTAACTCTGTATAGTAAGATGTATAATATTAACCCAGATTATGCATTAGCCAAATACTGCAAAGTATTTCTACTTCATCTCTCTTTCATTTATTCTAAACCCTTACTACTATAGTATGCTTTTAGAGTAAATTCAGAGCTAATTTACATAATTACTTTTCGTTTATATGTCTATCGCTTAATCTAGGATTACGGGAATAGTAATTATACCTATAAGGGTGTATTAATTACCCTTATATATATCAAAATTACAAGACATTCACGATGTTTAGATGAATGCATTTAACCCAGAATTAGCATCTACAAAGTAATTCAACTTTACAACCTTTTCATTAGCTCTATAATCATACTTAAAGTGTGCTAAAATTACTAATTCAGATCTATCTTGTATAATGACTTTTCGTTAGTTTGTCTGTCACTTATTCTGGGGTTAACTGACAAGACTGACAAATTTGATAGTGATTTTATATTAATAAATATTTCTATAGTGAAAAAATCAAGTTAGTTTATGTGAATATTTGTATTTTTTAAAAGTGAATTTGTTTTATTTTTAGATATTTAGTTAAAAATACAAATAGAGGCATTGTTTTTGAATAAAGACTATTTATAAGAATAGATGTTTCTTCTTCAAAACTCTTTTTCTATCTGTAGGTGAATGGTTATCTTCGTATTTATTTAGAAAGATTATGGAGAATAAAGTGATAACAACAGTACTTTTTGATATGGATGGCGTCTTAATCGACTCAGAGGGATTTTGGCAACAAGCAGAGGAGGAAGTATTTACTTCAGTTGGAGCTATATGGGATGAGGAAATTTCACTTCAGACACAGGGAAAAACAACTAGAGCAGTGACAGAAATTTGGTATGAGATGTTTCCTTGGGAGGGTAAGACTATCGAAGAAGTAGAGCAAGAGGTTATAGATAGAGTTGAAGAATTAATTCGAGCTGAGGGGCTGATTAAAGATGGAGTATTACAGACCTTAATGTTCTTAAAAGAGAGAGGAATTAAGATAGGATTAGCGACTAATTCACCAGAAGTTTTGATTAATGCAGCACTTGAACGTCTTGGGATTCGTGATTTCTTTCAGACTATTGTATCTGTGGAGCACGTGGAGCATGGAAAACCTGCACCAGATGTATATCTAAGAGCGGCGTCTAATCTAGGGAGCTTATCAAGTGAATGTATTGTTATAGAAGATTCATTTACAGGTGCTACTGCAGGTAAGAATGCGAATATGATAGTCATCGCTATTCCAGATAAAGAGCAGTATAATCAAGAGAGATTTGATATTGCTGACTTTAAATTGAGTAGTATGGTTTTATTAAATGAAAAAATTGTATCTTTTTTGCAGTAATGTAAAGGTGGTAGTTTAGCAAAGTTAAAAAATAGTAGTTATGCGAAGTAAGATAGTCTTTTTAATCCTATGTTTGATTGGAGTGTTCGGTGTGCAAGCGCAGGCACCGCAGAACTTTACAGCGGATTATATCAAGACTGTTGGCTTTATGAGTAATAATAGAGCTGTCAATCCTTTCTTTCAGTTGGGCGATATTTTTACACTTGAATTTGATGATTTATATGGTGATGATAGTGATTATTACTACCGGGTTATTGGATATAATTATGATTGGACACCGACTAAATTAAAGCAAATAGAGTATATAGATGGATTAGAGAGACAGCGTATTCTTGGATACGAAAACTCGTTTAATACATTACAAAATTATACGCATTATAGAATATCTTTACCTACTCCACGTTATAAAATATTGAAGAGTGGTAATTATGTTCTAGAGATTTATAATCAAGATAATGAGGTGGTTATTAGAAGGAAGTTCGTTCTTTATGAGAGCGTTGTGAATGTGCCTATTCAGATCAAGCGAACGCGTAATTTGGATTATATTGAAACGAAGCAGAATGTGGAGTTTACAGTGGCCTTAGGAGATGCAGTATATCAAAATCCCATTCAGAATATCAAGATTGCAATATTCCAAAATGGTAGATGGGACTCGTTTTTAAATAATATCAAGCCGCAGTATACGATGGGTAATGATCTTATCTATAAGTATGAAGAACAGACACAGTTCTGGGCAGGTAATCAGTTTCTGAATTTTGACAATAGTGATATTAAACAAGTCAATAATATGATAGGTTCTATCACTACAGATAATGGCATTTATAACACCTATCTGTATCCTAACGAAAGTAGGAAGAATAAAGGGTATACATACTTTCCTGATATCAATGGAAGTTTTTATCCGAGAACGATAAATGGCAGAAATGCACAGACAGAGGCAGAGTATAGTTGGGTTTATTTTAGTTATAAGCCTGAGGAAGATGCCCTTAATGGGTTAGATTACTACGTCACAGGGATGTTTAATGATTATGCTTTGGTACCGTCAAATAAAATGACGTATAATGAAGAAAAAGCAGCTTATGAACAGACGCTATTAGTTAAGCAAGGGTTTACTAACTTTAGTTATACAGTAGTACATAAAGGTATAGTAAATCCTGAGTTAACACCAGATGGTAATTTTGCGTTAACGACTAATAAGTATCAGGTGTTAGTTTATTATCGCGCTAATAATGAGTTATACGATAGAGTAATTGGAATAGGAGAGGCGAGTGCTGAAAATATAGTGTATTAAAAAATGGATATGCTATAAAGAGTTTTAATATTAATGTAAAACAACAAGATGGAAAAGATGATTTCACAAACGACGAAGGGCATTAAGGTAACAGTGAAGACTGATTATGAGGGTAGCTTTTTTAAGTCTAAAAAAGTGTGCTATACATTCTCATACCATATAACGATAGAAAATAATACAGCTAACTATGTGCAAGTAAGAGGGCGCTTATGGGAAATCTATGATGCGCTAAATAGTGTAAAGGTAGTACATGGTGAGGGTGTAGTAGGTGAGCAGCCTATTATAGAACCAGGAGCTAGCTATACATATAGTAGTGGATGTGTACTTAACTCTCCACTTGGCGCAATGCATGGATGTTATGAAGTTATGAACATGAGTAATGAAGGATATTTTAGAGCTGAGATACCTAGTTTTAAGCTTTCAGCTCCATTTATACTAAATTAATGTAAAAGATTTATTCGCTGTCATAAGGTGATAGTTTATATTTGAGATTTGAATTTACCTATCAAGTTGCTTTGAGACAACTTGGTAGGTTTTTTTATGCTTGTTGATGAGAAAGTTGCCTAAGAAGATAAGATTGTTTGAAGGCTTTTTTTCTTAACTTATCAAGCTATGAATATATCTAGGGCAAAAAATGATTGAATATTAGTTGTAGAGTGGAAGAACAATATTTCGAATAAAAAGTTATTTTTTGAGGAAATATGAAGAGATAGCTCATGTTTTCAGTAAGGATGTAGAGTTGAAGTAATATTCACTTTGTAGTATTTGGCTAATGCTGATTCTGGGTTTAATCATTAAAAGTTTAATGTGGGTTGTTTAAAACTTTTAGATGATAGTAATTTTTGCTTGTTCGTTTTAATTATAAAATTAGTTAAATAGGGTGTTGATAGTCAGTGTTTTTATTTGTGTTAAATGATTGTTTTTAAGAAGTAGGTCAAAAGTGTTTCCAATTTTTTTGATTATATTTGTAATTATTCATTTAGAAACTACATAAATTATAAACGTAATATGTCAAAAGGATTCTATCAAGTTCCGACTGCGTACAATGAGCCAGTTAAGTCTTATGCGCCAGGAACAACAGAAAGAGAATTGACTTTGAACTCGTTCAAAGAGCAATACAACACAACAGTTGATATTCCATTATACATTGGTGGAGAAGAAATCAGAACTGGAAATACGAAAGATTTATTCCCTCCATTTGATCACAAACATAAATTAGGTGTTTACCATGAAGCTGATAAAGCTTTAGTAGAGAAAGCGGTAGCAACTGCTTTAGAAGCTAAAACTAAGTGGGCTAATATGCCATGGGAACACAGAGCATCTATCTTCTTAAAAGCTGCTGAGTTATTAGCTGGTCCATACCGTGCTAAGATTAATGCAGCAACAATGATTGCTCAAGCAAAAACATTACACCAAGCTGAGATTGACTCTGCATGTGAGTTGATCGACTTCTTGCGTTTTAACGTACAGTATATGACTCAAATCTATTCTGAACAACCAGCTTCTGAGCATGGAATTTGGAACAGATTAGAGCACCGTCCATTAGAAGGATTTATCTATGCGATTACTCCTTTTAACTTCACAGCAATCTCTGGTAACTTACCTTCTGCTCCTGCTATGATGGGGAACGTAGTGGTATGGAAACCAGCTGCAACGCAAATCTACTCTGCTAGAGTGATTATGGAAGTGTTTAAAGAAGCAGGTCTTCCTGATGGTGTTATCAACGTAGTGTATGGTAATTCTGGAATGATCACTGATACATTATTAGCAAGCCCTGATTTCGCTGGTATTCACTTCACTGGATCTACAGGTGTATTTAACAGCATGTGGGCTCAAATCGGTCAAAACATCAGCAAATACAAAACTTACCCTCGTATCGTAGGTGAGACAGGTGGTAAAGATTTCGTATTAGCACACCCTTCTGCTAATGCTAAAGAAGTAGCTGTAGCACTTACTAGAGGTTCTTTTGAATACCAAGGTCAGAAATGTTCTGCTGCATCTAGAGCTTATGTTCCTGCTTCTATGTGGAACCAAGTTAGAGAATATATGACTGCTGATTTAGCTACTATTAAAATGGGTTCTCCAGAAGATCCTACTAACTATGTATCTTCAGTTATCTCAGAAGGTTCATTTGATAAATTAGCGAAAGCTATTGATCAAGCGAAAGCTGATGCAGATGCAGAAGTAATATTAGGTGGTAAATATGATAAATCTGTTGGATACTTTATCGAACCTACAGTTATCTTAACTACTAATCCTAAGTATACTACTATGGAGACTGAGTTATTCGGACCTATATTAACTATCTACGTATACGAAGATGCTAAATGGGCTGAAACACTTAAATTAGTGGATGAGACTTCTATCTATGCATTAACAGGGGCTATCTTCTCTGGATGTCGTTACGCTATCGCAGAGGCAACAGAAGCACTAGTTAACGCTGCTGGTAACTTCTATATCAATGATAAACCAACAGGTGCTGTAGTAGGTCAACAACCATTCGGTGGAGCAAGAGCTTCTGGTACGAATGATAAAGCAGGTTCTATTTTGAACTTACTTCGTTGGGTATCACCTAGAACGATTAAAGAAACGTTCATTCCTGCTAAGGATTATAAATATCCTTTCTTAGGATAATCAATTATATAAGAAGGCGGTTGCGATATCGTTAACCGCCTTTTTTTATTTTACACTCGAATCCAATTCAGTGCTTTTTATTAGGGATGTATGACCATTATAGATAGACATGATATGCGTCATCTGGTGATACTACTAAGTAAGAATACACTATTCTATTTTGCTTTTAACTTTTTTCATCTATTGAAAAAGTCCCTTTTTATTAGGATCGTTTTTTAAAGTATACCTTTTGTAGGAGGTGTATTTAACTAACGTCTGAGTAAAACTATATTATCTATTTTGCTTTTATTGTTCCTCGTTTATAGAGAGACAATCCTTTTTTATTCTTAAAGTGCTGGGTTATAATTATTAATTATATCTTGATTCTACAGTAGCTAATCGCTATAATTAAGCTTTGCTTTATATTCATTAGATATGACTCTTAGGAGATAGTTCGCTATGTCTATTAGTTATTTATGTTTAAGTGATATTACTTTATTAGGGCAATATACTTTGAAGAATCGGGAATTAAACCTAGAATCAACATTAGCCAAATATTACAAAGTAGTTCTACTTTATAGTTCTTTCATTAGCTCTATAATTATACTATAGTTTGTTAAACCCAGATTAAGCATTAGCCCAAATACTGCAAAGCAATTCTACTTTATATCTCTTTCATTTATTCTAAAACCATACTACAGTATGTTTTTAGATAAAATTCAGAGCTATTTTGCATAATTACTTTTCGTTTATATGTCTATCGCTTAATCTGGGTTAAAATCACTAATTCTGACCTATTTTGTATAATTGCTTTTCGTTAATATGTCTATTGTTGCTTCTGGGTTAAAAAATGTATAACTCATGTTTAAAAAATTACTCGATAACAGATATTTAGTTATCAATCCCCCAGTGTTTATTACTACGATAATATTAATTGTCGCATTGATACTGACTTGTGTACTCTTTCCTGAGAAGGTAGGAGTTTGGTTTTCATCTGCTCAACTAGCAGTTACATCTAACTTCGGATGGTTCTTCATCTTGACTGTTAATATTATTTTGATATTTGCCATATACCTTGCTTTTAGTAAGTTTGGTAAGATCCGATTAGGAGGAGATGATGCAGAGCCGGAGTTCACTAAGATATCGTGGTTCGCTATGCTGTTTAGCACAGGGATGGGTATCGGTATTATGTTCTTTAGTATCGCGGAGCCAGTCTCACATTTCTTTAATACACCACGTGCAGTAGATGACGATATAGGAGCTGCTGTACAAGCGATGGAATTTACTAGTCTTCACTGGGGACTTCACGCATGGGGTATTTATGCGATGGTAGGATTAGCATTAGCATTCTTTGGTTTTAATCGTAAGTTGCCGATGACTTTTAGGTCATTATTCTATCCATTTTGGGGAGAGAAGATCCACGGTTGGTGGGGACATATCATTGATATTTTATCTGCATTGGCTACTGTATTTGGGCTTTCTACCTCATTAGGACTTGGTGTTATTCAGATTACAGCGGGGTTACAGTATATGTATGGATGGGAGATTACACCATTTATGCAGGCAGGTATTATCTTGTTTGTGATTAGTATTGCTACAATATCTGTTTTCTCAGGATTAGATAAAGGAGTGAAGTTCCTTAGTAATGCTAATATGTATATAGCAGCAGGATTTATGTTACTTATTTTTATATTAGGACCTACATTGTTCATTATGAAAGGGTATGTAGAAAATACAGGAGCATATTTAGCTAACTTCATTGATATCAGTACATGGAACGATACCTATGTTGGCTCAGGCTGGCAGAATGTATGGACTATATTCTATTGGGCATGGTGGATCGCATGGTCTCCATTTGTTGGAAGCTTTATAGCACGTATTTCTAAAGGACGTACAGTTAAAGAGTTTATTTTAGGAGTGTTGATAGTACCAGGTTTAATCACTCTGTTATGGATGAATGTATTCGGTGGAACAGCATTGCATACGATATTATCTGGTGATTTGACTATGATAACAGCTGTAAAAGCAGATGTGTCTACAGCTTTATTTGTCTTTTTAGAAAACTTTCCTTACAGTAAGTTCTTATCTATTATGGCTATTATACTGATATTTTCATTCTTTATTACTTCGTCCGATTCGGGATCACTAGTAGTTGACAATATTACTTCTGGTAATAATGGTGAATCACCAGTATGGCAGAGAATATTTTGGTCTTTTGCACAAGGTATTATAGCTATTGTATTACTATGGGGAGGAGGACTTGACGCACTTCAGACTGCAGTGATTATAACGGGATTGCCCTTTGCAGTGATTCTTCTAATTATGTGTTATAGCTTGCAGAAGGGATTAAAAGAGGAGCTTGTCAAGACCACTAAAAAGGCAAAGTCAAAAGAGGAAAAGAGTTATAAGGATATTATAGCGGAGTTATTAGATGAACCAATAAACAAGTAAGGATGGATAAGAATAGAAAATTAGATATAGTAGTAGGGCTTGACTTGTCGACAATGGATCAATATCTATTGCAATATATGCAAGTCTTAGACCAAATATTAGAGATTAATAAGGTAACTTATATACATAATCTTAAGTTAGGAGAACTGCCAAAGGAGTTGTTGCAGCCTGATAGAATAGCGTTAATCAAAGAGAAGATAAAGAATAAGTTGACTCAGTACTTTATTGAAGCGGGAGTGAACTATGACTTTGAGATATTAGTAACGGTAGAAGGATATACTGAGTTAGCATTTATGAATCTGTCTAAGAAATTGTCTTATGACTTACTAGTATTGGGAAATAAGCAAGAGTTAGAAGG